>JAWSUP010000330.1:0-5090 GCA_033549405.1 Bacillota bacterium
GACAGCAGCGACAAGATGCCGGGCTGGAAATTCAGCGAATATGAGATGAAAGGTGTGCCCCTGCGCCTGGAGATCGGTCCGCGCGATCTGGAAAAAAACCAGTGTGTGGCTGTCAGGCGCGATACGGGTGAGAAGACCATCGTATCCCTCGACTCAGTTGAGTCTGACGTCCAATCCTTGCTCGATCAGGTTCATGACACCTTGTACCAGCGCGCCTTGCAGAGCCTGGATAACCGCATCAGCAACGCGACGAGCTGGCAGGAATTTGTCGATGCCATCAACAGCAAACCCGGCTTTGTCAGAGCCATGTGGTGTGGGGATGCCGCCTGCGAACAAAAGATCAAAGATGAGACAGGGGCGACATCCCGTTGCATGCCCTTCGATCAGGAAGCCGTTGCCGCTACCTGTGTTTGCTGCGGTAAACCAGCCGATAAACTGGTGATCTGGGGCAAAGCTTATTAAAACAAGCGAAAAACAGATGATCAGCATGTAGTGAAGAAATGACGTCAGTACATCTATTAACGACTATGAAAAGCGCCTTTCCAGTCAAAAACAGGCTCGATGCGGATGATTTGACCGGCCAGGGCAGCAAGCGGCCCGGAGCAGGAATGGCTGAACAGCAGCGTCGTGGCCCACAACTCCTGATGCTTCAGGGTCCCGTGCTGTGACTGGAAATGACGGTTGTATTCGTTGCGTCCGTATTTGCCATCGCCCAGCAGGGGATGCTCGATGTGGGCGAAATGCGCCCTGATCTGGTGTGTCCGACCTGTGCCCAGTTCGACTGTCAACGCTGATACAGCTTCGCCGTCCGGGCCTGCCCCGCGATAGATCCGGTCCACGCGATAACGGGTCACAATCGGCAGATCACCTGGCTGTTTCTGGTCATGAATAAAAACGGTGCTGGCGGCCGCCTTCTTTTCCAGCCAGGCCTTGATCTCCAGCATCTGGAGTCCGTCCTGGCTGGCGACCGGCTCGCCCTGGTCTGGTATCCCGCGCACCAGACAGGTATAACGCTTGGTGATCAGCCCCTGCTGCATCTGGTAACGGATCTCCAGGCAGGTGTCGTTGTCCCGTGCAGCGATCAGGAGCCCGCCGGTCTGGCGGTCAAGCCGGTGGCACAAACAACAGTCCGGGTCGATATCTCTTTTTAGTAAATCAAGTAAAGATAACTCATGTTCATTCGGAGTGGCGCCCGCCTGGACGGACAGGCCGGGCTGTTTATTAATGATCAGGACCGAACCATGCTGCCGGATGATGTCATAGCCAGGCATAGCCGGCTGCTGAAGCGCCTGCAGGGCAGGCAGAAAGGCGATTACCTCGTCACCGTTCTCAACAGGCTGGTCAACGCGCAGACGTCGCCCGTTGACCTTGATATCCCGCTTGCGCAATGCCTGGTACACAATCGCACTGCGCAAGTGGGGGTACCGCTTCAGAATAACCCGCACCAGGCTTTTCTGGTCCTCCTGCGATTCCACAGTAAACTGCAGGGGTCCGGCGACTATAGATTGACTCTCTGCGTTATTTGCACTCATTTGTCCTCCAGCACCAGCGACTAGCTGATATTCCCATTATCCGATAAAAACAAGAAAATGTGAAGAAAATAGCAAACCCATGCATGCTGTTGCGCTTTGCTCAGGCAACTCATCAGGTATCCTTCAAAAACTCTTGTATAGTCTCTTTACACCAGGCAACAGACGCTTCAGCTGCCAGAATCCCTCTTCTAAATGTAGCTCTCAGAAAGCGCGCTCGCTCATCAGTGATTTCAGAAATGCCTTTGCTTAAGTTTTCTTCAAATTTTCTATATTTATCGAGTTCCATTTCATGCCAGTTCAAATATTGATTTAGCATGGTGATTATTGTCTCAACTGGAAGCGTGCTGGAAAACAAAAATTTCAGCATAAATTCAGAACGAACCGGCTGGGCAGGCGTTTCCTCTTGCATCCATTTCATCAACTCAGCTCTGCCCTGGCTCGTTATCTCATACCTGTTTTTTCTGGTTTCAGTTTCATCACATATTTTCTTGATACAACCTTCTTTTTGCATAGTCTTAAGCGTAGGGTATATAGCGCCGTAATTTTCATTCCATATTCCGGAAATAACCGTATCATAGTATTTCTTTATATCGTACCCCGTTGCTGGTGCTATGTTTAAAACACCCAAAATGGCATATCTTGATTTATTCTGCTTCATAATATCCCTTTCGCAAGGATCCGGTCCTCATGGATAACGTCAATGCTGCAGGATCATTATTCTGATGTCAGCAACTTTTCAAATGCTTTCAGGACAACAGCAAGACGGTCAGTTTCCCGAAGCAGCAATGACATTTTTTGGCAGTTATCCTTGTAGCGACTGTTCGACAAGAGATTGCTGACTTTCGTGCGCAACGTGTGCGGGTCCATATCTTTGAAGCTTCCAACATCCCCAATTGCCAATTCAGTAATTCTCCCGGCAACCATCGGCTGATCATTGACGATCGGTAAGGCCAACATCGGCACGCCAAAAAAGAGAGATTCATGGACACTGTTAAAACCAGCGTGCGTGACGAATACATCTGCATTTTTCAAGATGGCCAGCTGGGGTAAAAAGCTGCCGATATGAAAATTTGACGGAATTGCTCCTAACTGCTCAATCCTGCATTGATGCCCGATTGACATGACAACAAAGTATTCTGAATCTGCAAAGGCTTCGATGCACAGTTTGTAAAAATCTAAAAATCCGGTATTCACACTGCCAAGCGAGATATAGACAACCGGTTGATTCATTTTCCCGGCAAATATGTCATCCGCTGTTTCTTTATCTTCTTCGACAGATGATCCGGCAAAGAGATATTTTGAAAAATCCAAGGCATCATCGCCATTGAACTCCGGTATTGTATACACCACATTATGCTCAGCTTGACTCATAAAAACATCAGAAAGATCCGGGACGGGAAGAGCATAGGCAATGCATATCCTGTGTAAAACTTCATAACAGTGATCCAACTGGGGATGGATACCTGGTACAAGCATATTCGGCGGAACCGGAGCTTTGCTCATGGCAAAACTGGCATGCGAACTCACGACCGGTATCTGTAACATTTCCTTCAGAAAAACAGGTGCACCAAACAATGAATCGCCAATGACCATATCGTAATGATTTTCACGGATCAGTTCCAGCACTTCGGGTAGTACGGCTTCTGCATATAAAAGGATATACTCCATCAGCATATAAAAGGGATGCCTGTCTGTCGGGCGATAAGCAGCTAAAAACGTATTCATTTCAGCAGAATATTCGATGAAAGTTGCGCCTGTCGACCTGATCTTTTCATGAAACTGGCGAGAACAGTAATAGTCAACATGAAATCCACTATTCACTAACCTTTTTACCAGTGGAATGGTTGGATTGATATGACCGTGCAGATTGGCATTTACAAACAAGATGCGTGGCATGAGCTCAACCTCCAATATATCAATTTGATATAATAGTATATCAAAATGATATAGCAGTCAAGCTGTGTTATGTTATGGCATTACTGTCCTTGCCATGATGCCATCATCGGCAAGAAGTTAGTTGCTCTCTGTTATATGCCTGTTGAATAACCCTATTGGATAGGGTATAATGCACTCAGGAAAGCAGGATATGCATAATGGAGGAATCATGATTCGGGAGTTTGTTTCAACCGGCATATTTGATCGACAATGGAATGAGTTAGGACTTTCAGAAGATGATCGAATGGAATTGGAAACATATCTTGTTAAGAATCCGTTGGCCGGCAATGTGATTCCAGGAACATATGGACTGCGAAAACTGAGAATACCACTAAATGGCAAGGGGACAAGAGGTGGCGGAAGAGTCATTTATATTGATTTCTGTGAACATGAAAAACTGTATCTGATGATGGTATACGGGAAGAATGAGAAGACCAATCTTACGTCAGATGAGAAGAAAAGAGTCTGCCAGGTCATTAAGGAACTCGAGAAACAACTAAACGAAATAAGTAAAAAAGATATGAATAAATATTGTTGATCGAACCTAATATAATGAACCTGCGTATAAGTCTGTTAACAACACATTATCTGGAAATTTGAGGTGGAAAAACTTGACTAAAATGTTTGATGATTTTATGAATAGTGTGAGTGAAATCAGGGAATTTGAGCAGGGTAAACGTAAATTACGTGTCGATAAGATTCGTATTATTCCGCTCGAAGAATTCTCAGCTGTTGAAATCCAGAATATTCGAAAGATGCTCAACATGTCCCAGGTTTCCTTTGCTTCTATTATAGGTGTCTCGGTTAAAACAGTGGAAGCCTGGGAAGCAGGAACGAATAAACCCAGTGGAGCATCTTCGAGGCTGCTTCAGTTGATTAAAGAAAAACCAGAAATCGCGAAAGTGTTTTACTCTTGCTCAGCGGCAGTTTAGCATCAGTTCCCGAAAAACCCTTTACGCCCAGGTGTTTCCCATATTTCTCATATATACATCAAAATCATGGCATTGCTGCCATTGCGGTCAGACCCATCATAGGCAAGAAGTTAGTTGCTCTCTGGCACGGCGGATGAACGAGCAAGGTTCATCCTTCGGGCCAGCATAGAGCAAGTTCTATCTTGCCATGATGCAACCCGCAACTAAGAGGCTGTAGGCTGGAAAAAAGAATCGGACTATCATGCCTTCCAGCAACAGCCTCTACAAAGTTGCTACATTGCTGCCATTGCGGTCAGCAACCCGCAACTAAGAGGCTGTAGGCTGGAAGGCATGATTTGCTTGACGGGTTTGTTTGGCTTGCGCTACACTGGAGAGGATTCAGGGGTAGGTTCATGGAGGTTTTTATGACCCAGACTGTCATGGTTATTTTTGGCGGTGTTTCGACTGAGTATATCGTTTCGCTGCGTTCTGCATTCAATATTATCGGCGGCCTGCGTGCTGTTGGCTACAAGGTCGTTCCGGTCGGCATTACACCGGATGGATCCTGGCTGCGCCATGATGGCGCCGATGAGGCGATTCTGCGTGACCAGTGGCGGGAAGAAGCCCTGGCAGTTGCTGCTGGCCGGTCTGCGGAAGCTGAGCCGGTTCGGTCGCCACGTGATTTTATTTTATCTGTCTGCGGTTGTGCGCC
>JAWSUP010000331.1:0-5056 GCA_033549405.1 Bacillota bacterium
ATCCTGTCGACCGTGACCGCTTCGGCGGCTCCCAGGCCTGGTGTCGATTATTTTCCGCTCAGTGTCGACTATGAAGAGAAGCTCTACAGTGTCGGCAAAATTCCCGGCGGCTTCATCAAACGGGAAGGACGTCCTTCCGAAAAGGCCGTTTTGACATCACGCGTCATTGACAGACCGCTGCGTCCGCTTTTCCCCAAGGACCTGCGTAATGATGTCGCAGTCAACAACCTCGTCTTGTCGGTCGACCAGGATTGCTCGCCGGAAATCACGGCGATGCTGGGCACATCGATTGCCATCTGCATTTCAGACATTCCTTTTAACGGCCCTATCGCCGGCATCCAGATCGGTCTGGTTGACGGTACAGTTGTCATCAATCCGGATGAGAAGCAGCGTCAGGTCAGTAAAATGGCTGTTACGCTTGCAGGAACAAAAAGCAAAATCTGCATGATCGAAGCCGGCGCCGATGAAGTGCCGGATGAAGTCATGCTGCAGGCCATTATCGACGGGCATAAGGTCATTAATGAACTCTGTGCTTTCATCGACAGCATCGCGGCGGAGATCGGCAAGCCGAAATTTGCTTATCAGGCCGTCGACGTGCCGGAAGAAGTCTTCGCTGCAGTCAAAGCATTTGGTTATGAAACCATGCGCCAGGCAGTCCTTGCAGAAGACAAGAGCGAGCGCGATGCTGCGGTCGCAACGTTGCAGGCATCTGCAGCAGAGCACCTGGCCGAGATCAATCCCGAGTGGCAGGCCCTGACCGGCGATGCCATCTACAAGTTAGAGAAAAAAGTTGTTCGCGAATACCTGGCGAAAGAAAAACGCCGGGTTGACGGACGCGGTCTGGACGAAATCCGTCCGCTGTCCGCAGATGTCGGCCTGTTGCCGCGCGTTCATGGCAGCGGTCTTTTCCAGCGCGGACAGACACAGGTATTGACAACCTGCACCCTGGGACCTCTGTCAAAAGTCCAGATGCTGGATGGTCTCGACAATGAAGAAGAAAAGCGCTACATGCATCATTACAATATGCCTGGCTATTCAGTCGGCGAAGCAAAATTCGCCCGATCACCTGGACGGCGTGAGATCGGCCATGGCGCTCTGGCTGAACGGTCCCTCGTGCCTGTTCTGCCGAGTGAACAGGACTTCCCATATGCCATCCGCTGCGTCTCCGAGATCACAATGTCCAATGGATCAACATCACAAGGTTCCGTCTGCGCCAGCACCCTGGCACTGATGGATGCCGGCGTGCCGATCAAGCGCCCTGTTGCCGGCATTTCGGCCGGACTGATCGTCAATGAAGAAAACAGCGATGAATACATGGTGTTCATGGATATCCAGGGCATCGAAGATTTCTTCGGCGATATGGACTTCAAGGTGGCAGGAACAACCGAAGGCATCACTTCGATCCAGGTCGATATCAAAGTTGACGGCCTGTCCTTTGATGTCATCCGTGACGCTTTTGCCATGACCCGCAAGGGCCGCCTGCAGATCATCGAAAATGTCATGCTGCCTTGTCTGGCAGAGCCGCGCAAAGACCTTTCCCCCTATGCGCCCAAGATCATCCAGATGGTCATACCGGTCGACAAGATCCGTGAAGTGATCGGTGCCGGCGGCAAGGTCATCAATCGCATCATCGACGAAACCGGAGTCGAAATCGACATCGAGGACGATGGACGCGTCTTTGTGGCTTCGCCGAACAGCGCAGCCGCTGAGAAAGCCTTATTAATGATCCGCGGTATCGTCAGCGATCCGGAACCCGGCCAGATTTACGACGGCCAGGTCACACGCCTGATGAATTTCGGCGCATTTGTCGAATTTTTGCCCGGTAAAGAAGGCCTGGTCCATATATCCAAGCTTGCCTGGAGACGTGTCGAGCGCGTCGAGGATGTCGTCAAGGAAGGTGATCCGGTCAGAGTTAAGGTCATCGAAGTCGACAGCCAGGGCCGCATCAACCTGTCCATCCGCGACACCCAGGAAAAGCCTGAGGGATTTGAAGAGCAGGACAGCGGATCAAGAGGACCGAGACCGGTCGACCGTCGCGGTCGTGACAGCCGTGATCGTGACAGCCGGGGCGGAAGCAGTCGGGGTGGTCGTGGACCGCGCGAGCGTTTCGACCGCGGCGGTGACAGCAGGCCTGCTGCCCCCAGTAGCACAGATGACCAGAACGGCCCGCAGAAGCGCAACGAACGGTCATTTTAACCTTTAGGGTCACGCGACTAATCAAGTCATTGTAAACAACAAGGCAGCCGGTCTGGATTTTATCCGGCCGGCTGCTTGACAGATATCGGATCTGCCTCTACAATTGAAAAGGCTCGTCGGGGTGTAGCTCAGGTGGCTAGAGTGCTTGCTTGGGGTGCAAGAGGTCGCAAGTTCAAGTCTTGTCACTCCGACCAGGAAAACCCCTGAGGCTGTAAGGCTTCAGGGGTTTTCGCCACTTCCGGAATCGAGCAGGACGGCATGGACCACGAATCGGGCATCATCAAACTCATAGGTGCAGGTTGAAAGCGTGAGAATCTGATCCTGTGGTGTCAGGTCAGTAGGCCGGAAGTATTTCGACCGGTTTTTGATTTTCTCCAGAAATGGATCAAAAGATTCATCAGTGGGGAAGATCGTCTGAATGTAATAGAATTTGGTGTCAGTGACATAAGCAGAAAAAATAAGCCAGACTGTTTTGCGTTCCAGCGTATAATACTCAATCAATGCGTTTTCTTTGAAGAATAGCTGCTTTTTATAGTTCATCAGATCAGTGAACATGGTATGGTCGCGTGTATGGTGGCCGTAAAGAATTGTGTTTTTCTGATCCAGGATGGCATGGTTGCGATAGTCCATAAAAATGCTTCCGTTTCTGGATTGTGTGCGGTTGATATTGCGATCCAGATAATAGCGATTATCGTCGCCCAGAACAACCGGATAGTCAATATTCGTTCCGGGGATACGGATCCAGCCGATGATATCCGCATTGTCTGCATGCAGTTCATTCAACAACTGGTGAATGCTCCGAGTCGTTTTATCTTCAGGACTGAGGGTTGTCTGCTCTGTGGTTGCCCGCTGAGTTGTTTCCTTTTGTGTAGTTGGCTGTTGTGTGGTCGTCTGAATGGTGTTTGGGCTATCTGTGTGGCTGTTGGCTGGCTGGATTGCCGAAGGCAGTGTGCCCATATCAGTAGTCGGCAAACTTTTTTCCTGCCAGGTTTCAGTCAACCTGTCCTGCAACGCGCGATAAAGCTGACTGGATGCCTGATTCTGACCATATGTCAGTATAAGGAACAGGCCAGAGACAAACAAGATGATTATCGCTAATTTGGTCATCCATTTTTTTGCGATCATGTACGACCTCGTTACTTAACAGCAGAACCCGATTCGTCAGCTTGCCGAACGGGGTAAACCAATGACTCTATTATACCAGATGCCGGTATCTTTCCTGATTGATCCATTTTCCGCTGACCTTGTGCTGTAATGCGCTCACTGTGATAGAATAATGTGAAGATACAGTTGATCTGGAGAATGTGCGTTTTCAGGAAACAGGGGAGGCAGATCATGCAAGTTCCGATCTATCCCGGACGGGGAACCTGGCCAGACTGGAACAACCCGGAAATTCTCGAGCGGGATCGCCTGCCGGCACATGCCAGCCTGACGCCGTATCCTGACCAGAACAGCTGCCGGCACGCCCAGGAGAAACACCGGCGTTACCTGTCACCATCCGTTCTGCCACTCAATGGCGGCTGGGATTTCAGATACTATGCCAGCCTGTTGCAGCTGCCGGAAAATATTCTGTCTTTCCGGTCCGGTTTTGATCGCCGGATGATTCCGGAAACAGCGCCAATTCTACCCACCTTGCTGCCGTCCGACACACTGCCGTTTCTTCTGGACCCACCGCATGTGCCGTCTGAGCAGCCGGTTCTGGTCTATCGCCGAACTTGCCGGCTGCCTCTGCTATGGAGCAGCCTGCGTAAGCGCATCGTCATTCAAGGCATCCGCTCCGCCTGTCATGTTTTTGTTAATGGCAAGATCGCCGGTTATACCCAGGGCAGTTGCCTGCAGGCAGATTTTGACATTACGAGTCTTTTGCATGACGGTGATAATGAGTTGTTTTTGTTTGTTTATCCCTACCATTGTGGCAGTTATCTGGAGACACAGCCGGATCGCCCCTGGATGGGACTGGTCCGGGAATTGTACCTGGAAGCACTGCCGGCGCTGACGATCCATGACTTGAAGGTGAAAACCACCTGGCTGGCAGAAGAAGAGGCCTGGCGTCTGGATCTCTCCGTTCTGCTTGTTTCCTACCGGATTGCCATGGAACAGCCGGTCGTCCGCGCAACACTGCGCTATCAGGACGAACCGCTGCATCAGGCAGGTTGGACTGTTACCATGCGACCATCTGATCCGGAACAGTTTCCTGCACCGGTCCAGACAACCGGTCAGCTGAACGCCAGTCTGCTGCTGCGGGACATCCAATCCTGGAACGACGAGCAGCCGGTTCTGTATGACCTCTATGTCAGCCTGGAGGACCGGCATGGCCGTGATCTGGTCTGCCTGCACCAGTCGGTTGGATTTCGTTCGCTTGCGCTTGAGGACGGTTGCCTGTCCGTCAATGGACGGCCGGTTCATCTGAAGGCGGTCCGCTGGTCATGTCAGGACCATGCAGATCCGATCACAGATATGACCGGTCTGATCACCGCTCTGCGCCTGTACAAACAGGCTCACTTCAATGCCATCTGGTTTCGCGATGAACCTCCGGATCCGATTGTCCTTGATCTGTGCGATGTCTATGGGTTTTATGTCATCGAAGACGCACCGCTCACAATCCAGGATCCAGCCTGGATCCGGTCTGTCAAGCAGATCAAGGCAGATCTGCCGCTCCACTGGGCGCAAGACCGGCTGCTTCGCCTGATAAGGCGGGACCAAAACCATCCCTGCGTTGTGCTCTGGTCCTGTGACCTGTTTCTGCTGGGTCCGGATGCGGACCCTGATTGCACCCGACTGGCTTTTCAGCTCGCTGGTCAGGCACGCAATACAGACCCACAGCGCTTTCTGCACGGGCTGGATGTGCCGGATCTGGGCC
>JAWSUP010000332.1:0-5050 GCA_033549405.1 Bacillota bacterium
AGTAATGGACAACCAGGATGGCCTTGGTGCGGTCGGTGATCCGCTCTTCAATTTTTGCCGGATCGATCAACATTGTATCCCAGTCGATTTCAGCAAACACAGGAATAGCATTGTGGTGCATGATGCTGGTCGCGGTTGACGTCCACGAGGTGGTGGTTGTGATGACTTCATCACCCGGGCCGACGCCGCAAGCGACCATGGACATGTGCAGCGCTGCAGTACCACTGTTGGTTGCCGCACAGAATGCGTTGCCATTCCACTTGGCAAATTCCTCCTGCAAAGCCACGCAGTTCGGTCCCCAGGCATGGTTGCTCTGCCGCAGGGAAGCCAGAACATATTCTTCGTCCACAGAAGTGATTTGCGGCCAGCGCTTAAACATAAAATCAGGATCTACCGCACGAGTCCCACCATTGATTGCGAGTTTCTTGTTCGTCATTGTTTTTCTCCTCCATGAATTTCATTCGACAGGTAAGGTTTGGTTCATTCAACAACTAAACTTGGATAGTGATGATGAATATGAGGATACCAGTTTCAAGCATGAAGCCTTGTGATGTCGCACCGGCCTATTCCAGTGAAAATGAAAGCGTCTTTTTTGAAATAAACATACACTATCTTTCGATAGTTTTCGAAAACAATTATACGATCTATCAGGCTCAAAGTCAACAATAATCGGCAATATACAGACAAATGGCCTGATATTTTCCTCAATACAAATGAATGATCGAAAAATAGCGAAAAAGTGAAACAGTCGCATGCGGGTTGTCCGGATAAGATGATTCATCCTTAGCGCGCATCCAACATGCCGGATTCATTCCTGATGGCAGCCGTCATAATATTCAGGGCGATCCTGGCGCTGGCAAAGCTGTCAGTGCTGTGCTCTTGCTCATAGACAAGCCAGTCGGTTCCGGCAACGATAGCTGCATGAATCAGCCTGGTCAGCTCAAGTTGACCACTGCCCAGGTCGGTAGATCCCCTGATCTGTCCGGGCAGATGATCTTTGAGATGCAGGATAGGGCATCGATTGGCGTGTTTGGCGAAATAGCCGTAAGGCTCGATACCGGCAAACATCAGATTGCCGGTATCGAGTTCCAGTTTAACCCAATCTGGATTGGTTTTGTCACATAGGATATCCAGACCGTAGACGCTGTTGAAACGGACGAACTCATGTTCATGGTGATGGTAACAGAAGGTGATGCCTTGTTCACGGCATGTTCGACCAACTTGGTTTAAAAAAACGGCTGCATTGAAATAATCTGCCAGCGATTCCAGCGGGGCGGAAGGACAGACAAGGAAGTGACTGCCAAGATCCAGCTGGTAGCGGATAACTGAATCAAGACCCTCCTGCAAGGCCGACCATGATGCCATGCCGGATAGCGGTGTGATTCGGCAGCGATCGAGAACCGCGCGCAGTTCACTTGCGGGTTTTCCATAGTACTGATGAAACTCCACGGCTTCGTAGCCGATGCCGGCCAGTTTTGCCAGCGTGCCAGACAGATCCTGTTCAGCTTCTTTTCGGACCGAGTATAGCTGAATGCCCCATCGAATATCCATATTGTGCACCTCACTCACCCGGGTCTTTATTCCCGGTTTGCGGCTGTTTCTGTCCGAACAGCGATTCCAGCAATGCGATGGCCTGGTTGGAGATCTGGTTCAGTGCATCCGGATGCAGCTTTGAACCCAGTCCCGTCCAGGTTTCATAACCTCCTCTGTCCAAAGCTTCAGATGTCGGTATATAACCAACATAATAGTTGCACATATGTGCAATAAAAGTATAAGGTGCAGGAGACTCATATTTTATCTTGAGCTGTCCTTGTACAAACGGTTCGCCTCCAAAGGCTATCAGCCCCAGATCACCAATGCGAAATGCCTGGATTTCATAGTCAAATTGGGCATTCGGTCCCCAATGATTGTAAACATCGAGAGTCGACATGGCATACCACCAGTCCCAGCTGATACGGTTTCTGCTTTGATCCATTCTCGGCATTGGCTCTGCAAGCAGCGTTTTTCGTGCCTTTTCCAGACGCGTTTCTGGTATTTGACGCATCGGGATGCTCAGATGTTTATTAGCTGCCTGAAGCAGGGGCTGTTTCATGTATGTCATCCGTTTCAGAGCCTGGATTGCTGTCTGAGCCAGACCGGCACCCATGGCCTTGTAGTCAGAACCGTTGTGATCAGGATCAAGATGGTTATCATGAATGACATTCCCGCAACAGCCATTGACGACCATTGCAACGCACTTTTGCCCTAAGACATCTTCCATGCAATCACACCAGGCACCAGGCCAGCCGGATGAAATGTAATTCATCGGGTAGCCATGGACCGGATGGCAGGTATGGTGCAACAGAACAGCCAGATTCTCCAGCTTATCATTTGTGATCAGAGCGATACCGACTTCAGGATCACTGGGACCTTCCATGTGCAGGATATCTGGATTGCACCGGCCAGGCATCATCGCAGCCGATCCGTCACGCATCACATAGCGGCGATTGAAAGCGAAGCGGCCATCGATGCCTCTGCCTATCCCAATGTGGGCTGGTTCCATCTGCTCAATGGCCATGGCGGTTGCTTCAAGGACCCTTGCAACGACATAAGGGTGATAGGCGTCATCGCCGCCACGGGCCCAGGCCCATTCGGGCCCTTCCGGCAAAAGCGTGTTGGTCTCAGTAACCATCAGGTGTCCCAGAGAAGGTGCGGCATGGTTTTGGGTCACATGCACCGTTACCCTTTCAGCGGGTATAGCGAAACGTTCTTCAATGCTGTTCCGGATCAGCTGACACCACTCTTTGGTTGCTGCCAGCAGATCCAGGGACAAAAAGCAAAGGTTTGATATGCCGTCATCCAGAACAAGGGCTTTGGCAAACAATGGTTCCAGAATCACTTCAGCGGGTCTTCTGCGTCCAATGTCACCAGCAATCTGGGTGCCCATGACCGGTGTGATCTCAACCTTTGCTGCTCCGGCGCGAAAAACAGTATTATTGGATTTTGAATCACTCATTATTCTGCTCCTAATCCCACAGTTCATTTAAGTATTGTACGGTGTAGTCGACCAGCATCTGCCCGCCTTCTGGTCCAACCAGTCCGGAGGCGATGGTGGTGCTGTAATGACCGCCGGTAATCGCCTGGTTTGTCGCCAGATAACCGCCGCAATCGCAAGCCAGCTGAACGATGAATGTCTGCATGGCTACGGAACGTGCTTTAACCATCAGTCCATAGACGGTGTATAGCTCGAATGGGTTGGTCGCCAGGGCGGCATCACCCAGGCGCAGAAAATGGGCCTCCATATTGTAGACTGGCCCTGCCTGATGGTTGCTGAAACGCGCCATGGCTCCCTTGGCCTCATATAAATCCACCAGATCCTGTGAGTCGGTTATAACCTTTTTGTCGAACTTTTTGCCGTTGAGTCTGTATTTGCTGATGATGGCATCAGCCCGTGCTTTTTCCTTTTCATAGGCGGTTTTACTCACTTTGCGGTACGGCAGCGGCAGTATCCTGACAGAATGGCGCAGAACCGGTTGCCAGTTAACATTTTCTTTTGCCTTGTCAAACTTGTACTCGACCGTCATCAGCAGCTTGTCAGCGATCTCGAACAAGCCTGCCTCGTCGCGCATGTTTGCTTCACCTCTGCCTCGCCGGGCCATGTCGCGCGGCGAAAGGTCTCCGGCTGCCCCGCACAAACCGAGGACATGAACCTGTTTTCCGTACTTGGCCCAGATTTTCTGACGCGTTTCACCCCAGTAGTCGGCGCTGATGTATTCTTTTCCTTCTACAACCTGGGATGGGCAGGCAACATTGATCACCAGTCCGGTCAGTTCATGCGATTGATTCCAGAAGTACATCATCTCAATACCGTTGTCGTCTGGTCCTTCCGGTCCGCGGTAATGAATCGTGTCTGTGTTGCCATACATCCGGTTGGTTCCATCGTCGTAGGTTACCCGGCGGTTATGCCCGATAACCGCATGACCAAGCTGCTGGCTGACGCCTGATACGGTCCTCGCCTGCCAGGCCTGGGTGACTGCGGCGCAGATGCGGTTGCACAGGAAGGCAAAATAGTCCTCAGGCGGCAAGATGTCTTTGTTGTAGTCTGGCCAGCCGAAGACATCACCGCCAAAAAGCTCAAAGGTCCTGAAAAAATAAGGTCCTGTGTGGGTGTGTGTTGCTGAAAGGAGTATCTTGTCGCTATCCAGATCTGGCAAAACCTGAGCAACTGCCATTTTTACAGCCTTTGTCAGTTCGGCATTGATCATCACCAGATCACAGGAAATCATCACGGCCTGGTCGATGCACACTCCGGATTCATCAACCGATTCAAGCGCGAGAACCGTCGCAGTCAGCGGATCACGAACGCCTGTTGAAAACCGGTCATGAAATTGCCCCATCAATGCGACCTGCTGTTCAGGTGTGATATCTGCCATGGCCCATCCTGTCAATAGTTTTGCAGTTTTTTTCATCTTTATTTCTCCTTGTTTCAATAATTTTCGTTATCACGAAAATCCAGCACAGGTAATATTGAGTCAGGCTGGCTACCTTCATCTTATCTCTTCCGGTACGAAAAATAAAGATGTATGTGATGTATGATCAGATCTGTTTTCGGACATCTGTAGATGATATGACTCGGGTCGGCGTTATATGGTGATATAGTTTCGATAAATATCGAAACATTAAACAGAAAATGAGACAATAAATTAAGCATAATGTCTAAATGAAGGCTATAAATCATCCAACTGCTATAGGAAATCGCTTAATAATTTCAGTGAATTTGCAGCTATATGTTTCAAACAGATTGGCATAGGGTTGACATTCATTAAGAGCGCTCATATAATTAAGCACAACCAGATCGTAAAAAGTTTCGATAATAAATCAATGAAATAATGTAATCGACCCGAACACAGCGAAAACTGCGAAAATTTTGCCAAAGGAGGGTGGGAAACAAAAGCCCCAGAGTATCGGCAAAGCACAAGCAAGCAACAAGGAGGTAGAAAATGAGCAAGAGAGTAATGGCATTTGTTCTTGTTATGGGGATGCTGGTGGCGATAGCCGTCGGCTGCACCCA
>JAWSUP010000333.1:0-5043 GCA_033549405.1 Bacillota bacterium
AGAAGAAAAAACGGCACTTTCAGAAAGCGGTCCCGATGGAGCAGAAGCAGAGATTGATGACATCCACCTGGGCAGTGCCGTTCGCCTTGATCAATATACTGTTCCCGGACAGCCCTGGTTCGAGCACCTCAAGCAATTTGTCGATCAGGGCGTATCTGCTTTCAAGCTGGACGGAGCCTTCTTTGTCAACGAACATCCAGACAGACTCTGGGCCGGCAAGTACCTTGACCAGGAAACACACAACCTGCTGCCGCTCGTTTATGGCCGCCAGATGAGCCATGGTTATACAGCACATACCGGTGAGCGCGCTATGATCAACATACCGATGGGTTATACCGGGATCCAACAGTATTGCGCGACCTGGGCTGGCGATACCGGCGGCGGAGCCGACGCTCTGGTATCAATGTTGAATCTTGGGTTCTGCGGTATCGCCAACACCAGCTGCGATATCCGTGTTACCGATATCGAGAGTATCCATTTCGGATTCCTCCTGCCCTGGACACAGCAAAACAACTGGAATTACTGGCTACAGCCGTGGCTTCTTGGTAAAGCACAGGAGGACGCAATCCGTTTTTATGCCCGCTTCAGATCTCAACTGTTCCCTTATCTGTATGCCTGTGGGCATATAGCGGCTGAAACTGGCATGCCGCTGATGCGCTCCATGACACTGAGCTGGCCAGATGAGGCTGCATATGACGAGATCTTGACTCAATACATGTTGGGTGATGGTTTGCTGGTCAGTGCGTTTTGCGACTCCGTCACACTACCCGCCGGTGCCTGGTATGATGTCTGGACCGGTGAAAGAATCTTAGGTGGCATATCACGACAGTACAGCCCGCCGTCAGGGCGCGGCGGTGGCCTGTTCGCCCGTGCCGGAGCCATCATTCCGATGCAGCCGTGGGCGCCATGCCTGGAACGGTTTCAGCCGGACCAGATTGATTTGCACATCTACCCTGGCGGTGATTTTTCACTGGATCTGATCGAGGATGACGGCATCACCTGCCGCTACCGCGAAGAGCAGATCGCCCGGACACCGATTACCATCCGCTCCGTCAGTTCAACCTCTTACAGACTAAGTATCGGCCGGCGAACCGGATCATACCCAGGCATGCCTGCTGTGACAGCTTTTTGTATCAAGATCCATCAGGATGAAAAACCTGTTGTAGAAGACCAGGACAAGACAGAAGTCATAATTGTCAGGCAGTCTGGTTGCTGGTCTTTCGTTGTATCATCCGCCTGGCATAATGAGGCTGATCTCACTTTTGACTGTCGATTCGATTGAGGGACAGAGTCATTTATAAGAGTCCGCTGTCTTTTTTTTGTAGTATCGGTAATTTAAAAAAACAACTGTAAGGAGCAGCATACCCAGGTAACCAAACACCGGATAGATCAGGCTGATCAGCTTGCCAAATCCGGTCAGGCTGGCCACGAACGCCGCGCCGATCAGCGCAAGGGTCGCGGGGCGATAGTGTACATCGACCGTCTTAAATTTCATCCGCAAATCATTTCCCAACGCAACACTTAAAGCAAGTGCCGTTCCAAACAGGCCAATCAGCAAAAGCACACCAAATCCATAACCATATACCGGATTCATCCAACAGGCAAGATCAAGCATTGGCAGCTCGGCGCCAACCGATGAAGGACTGACCATAAGCGCCAGAAACACACTGCAGGCAACGAGCATCAGGAATAGTGAACCGCCGAACATACCTCGATAAACGGTACCGCTTTTAGGAATGAGTTCGCCAAATGGCGCAAGTATGCCAATTGAGCCGAATACATTGTATGACACATGCGCCATCGCCACCAGCAGGACCTTAAACTCAAACCTGCCCGCACCTGCAGGCGCTACCAAGGTCAAACCTGTGAACTCCCAGCGGCGAAGAGCTGCTATGCATATGCAGACAGTAGCGATGACAAGAATCGGCACGCAGATAGAAAAAGCGGAGGCAACACCCTTGAGGCCATTCATGGCAACAAGCGCGACGATGAGGCAGACAATGAGACCGGCTGTCCATGCTGGAACCGGCGCATACAGCTGATGGACCAGGGCGCCGCTTCCGGCGATCATGATCGCGACAATGCTGAAGAGAAAAAATATCTGGACGGTAAAAATAATCCGACGCAGCCAGGGTATATCCTTACGGACGACGATCTTATCCATTTCGCGGATGCCGCTGATCTGCGCAAGCCGGATAATACAGACTCCGGCAAGCGGAAACAGGATGGCCGACACCAAAAGGCCTAACGCGCCGTACACGCCAAAACGGCCGTAAAACTGCCAGATCTCCCGGCCAGACACAAACCCTGCGCCTAAATAACAACCGGCAAAAAGATAGGCCAACCTTGGGGCACTCATTGATTTCAAGACTGCTCTACGCTTTCCCTGGCTGGATGAACCTTCCGCGAAGTAGTATTATCATCAGGACGTAGTGATATCTTTATGATTGTTTCTTTTGTTCGCCGGATTCTGTAATGGCAGAATTCCCGGTGATATTCATAAATCTCAAGCAGCCCACCCGTACAGAATTTTGGAGCCAGACCTTTTTTCACGCTGATATAGATTGGTTGGGGCATTTCTGCCGCACCCTGGTTGTCAACTTTGCCCAGGTCGATGACACACAAGCCATCCGCGAAGTGAAGCTCAGCCATATTTTTATAGAGCTGTTGGTGTGATGCAAATGAGAAGTCTTTCGCCAGAATGATGCCGAACAACTCACCCTGGCGCCTGAAGAACTCCGTCCAACTGGGCAGGTTGTCCAGGTTTTTGGCTGGATTAAACTTGAGAAAATTAGGCCAATGTCCGCCGACAATACCTGCCTGTCCGGGATCAAAATCGGACATGGCTGTGGGATCGAGATCGTAGGCTTCCCAGGGTGCCAAGGTAATGTCTTTTTTGTTGATGATGATACCGTTGCGAACGAGACACTCATCGAACCCAGTATTGCACCAGTACTTTATACCATATTCAGACAGTATCCGTGCCAGATTGTCTGTTTTCCAGCTGTCGCCATACGAGCCGCTTGGTGAGGCAAAGCTCCTGATAGTCTGATTGAAACCCCATGTGTCATAGATTTCAAAGAAGGCATCCAAGTGTGCCTTGATCACGTTTTCAGGGGCTAATGTTTCCGGAGCGTTCTTGATATTCCCTTCTGGAACATAGAATTCACGTGGTCCAACGAGCTTACCGTCATGCCAGCGGTCATGTAGCAGCCCGTGCAGAGCGATTTCAATGTGTTCTACCTGATTGAGAAAGTCGCGGAATGTTGCCGCTTCATCTGATCTGAGGTATAAAGCACTGTCCCAGTCCCTGCCGAATTTGCTGGCATCAGGCAAACGGCGCAGGATGTTGTTTCGGTCCCACTCACCGATCACAAACGGGCATAGCAGTTTCATGTCAAGCGATTTACCCAGTTCTTCAAGCATCTGGTAATCTGCCAAGACATGTCTGCGGGGAATCCCGGTCCGCGATGGTTCGTCTTCCCAGCGCATGTCGTTTCCAATCATCCAGCCCACATCATCAATGACAATCTGCAGTGCAGCAGGAATCGTGATTTGTTCAGTTAACAAGGGTCTGTCCCTCCTCTCTCAGGCATAACTGCCGATTGTATCCATGAAGGCAAAAGCAGCTTCGATCTCCTTTACAGCTTCCTTGATGCCTGCTGCCAGCAGTTGAGCACCTGGAGGACAATCGTTCAACTCGCCTTTATCGCTAAATTCGACTATTTCTTTCAGCAGGGCGTCATCGATCTCCTCCTGTTCCGGTATCTGGCCAACCAGCCCCTGGCACTGTCTGCAGGCCAGGTTCTTGGGATTAACCAGTATTGTCTTGATGATCGTCTGTGCATTCAGATGCCGCTGCAGTGCATACAGGATGGATTTGCCGCTGCAGGTCTCCTGGATGACCAGGCGACCGAAGCCCTGGCGTTTGATCTCTTGTGCCAGATCGAGGGTCATGTCGTACATCAGGTCGGCATCAATACCAAGCCGATAACGGTCACGCTGCTTGTACCGGGTGGCAAAGGGCTGAACTGGCAGCAGGAATGCGCCGATCCGGTTGCTGATTGCCCGGGCATATGCTTCGCTGATCAATAGATCTGCTGTTAAGGGCAGATAAGGAACTGAAGACTCAAAGGCGGCAAACGGCAGGTAGACTGTATCCGTCTGGTGCGTCTCCAGGGTCTCAAGGGTCCAGTTAGCACCGTATTGAATCATGATTGATCCTTTCTGCAATAGTTTTCAGTCTGTCTCATCGACAAAGGGACTGCTTAGAAATGATCGCCTGATTCTTTCGATACAGTCGTGGACTGAGCGTTCGAATATCCACCGGCCTGTATCAGGCGAACTACCGGTGGCATTACCCCAAACGCCGTTTGGTGTCAGGTGAAAAATCGAACCGTAATTCAAGTAATGCTGTGGCTTATCGGGTAAAAAATCAACAGCCTTGTCCTTGTCAACCAGCTCCGGATGCAGATACAGCATCAACGACGTTTCCATTTCACCGGCATGAATGCCACGCCTGTCGGTCAACCGGGTATCGTCATCCCACAGATTCCCGAAAGCCGGCACATAGATAGCCGAAAGTTCAGGGATATGGGCGTTCAGGTGATCGACTGCCGGTTCCAGAACAAAGACACCGCCATGACCGCACATGTAGACGAGTCTTGTAAAGCCCTGGCTGTAAAGAGCTTCACCCGCGGCGACCAGAAAGCGGAAAAATACTGATGCTGAATAATGTATGCTGCCACGCCTGCCATGGTGCTCATAGCACACGGAGATCGGCTGCACAGGCAGCAGAAAAGCGCCGGTCTGCCGTGCAACTTCGGCCGCGATGGCCGCGACTTCATAATTGTCGGTTCCAAAGGGCAAATGATCGCCGTGCTGCTCGAATGAACCGATCGGCAAAAGCACCATCTCACATGCCGGGTTGGCCGCTGTTGTTGACGACTCCTTTTGACTTTTCATCCGGGTCCTCCTCCTGCAATGACCAGTTGTCCGGTATCGGCCGCCTGGCGAGCCAGCAAGGCCATTTTTGCCACATAC
>JAWSUP010000334.1:0-5009 GCA_033549405.1 Bacillota bacterium
AAAGATCAGGTCTGTTCACCCGGCGGAACCACGATCGAAGCCATCGCCAGCCTGGAAGCAGATGGTTTGCGCTCAGCTTTCATCCGTGCCGTTGCTGTGGCAACTGAGCAGTCGCGCCGCCTGAGGGAGTCGGCCAGGAAACATGGGTGAGGTCGTCGAAATTTACACGGATGGCGCTTGTTCAGGAAATCCAGGGCCTGGCGGATGGGCGGCCATCCTGGTTGCCCGCGGCGTCGAGAAGACCATCAGCGGTTCAGCTGTCGCCACGACCAACAACCGGATGGAAATGACAGCTGCGATCGAAGCGCTGAAGCGGCTGAAGCGACCCTGCATGGTCAAGCTCTATAGTGACAGTGCCTATCTGGTTTCAGCTTTTACAAGGGGCTGGATCGGGAATTGGCAGAGAAACGGCTGGCACAACGCCGCCAAAGATCCTGTCAGCAATACGGACCTCTGGCAGGAACTGCTGCAGGCAGCCAGATCACACCAGGTGACCTGGATCAAGGTGCGCGGCCACGCCGATCACGAATACAACAACCGTTGCGACAAGCTGGCTGTCGCAGAAATCAAGAAGATTCGTCTGTCAGGAAAGAAAGCCCAAACGCCAGCTGAACAGGGGTTATCATAAGGAATTTGTTTATAAGATGATGCTTATACAGAGAGGATGAAGGGATTGTACCACGAACCCAGCCATCATGTTGATCAGCCGTTTTCCGGCCGTGTTTTCAATGTCGAAGTCCATGCGGTGACATTGCCTGACGGCGCGTCATCACGACGCGAAATCGTCCGCCACAACGGCGGTGCCTGTGTCCTGGCTCTGGACAGTCGACGGTGCGTGACCATGGTTCGCCAGTATCGCAAAGCTTTTGATTGCGACCTGCTCGAAATCCCTGCCGGAAAACTGGAAACAGGCGAAGACCCGCTCGATTGTGCCCGGCGCGAACTGTCCGAAGAAACCGGGCTGACAGCCGCCCGATTTTATCTGCTGACGACATTTTACCCTTCACCCGGCTATTCCAGCGAGATCCTCCATGTCTATCTTGCGACAGGTTTGACGCCGGGACAGGCCCATCTCGACAAAGGCGAATTTCTATCCTGCCAGTCCTATCCGCTCAATGCATTGCTGAAAATGGTTGACCGGGGAGAGATCCGCGATGCCAAAACCGTGATCGCTTTGCTGCTGACTGACCGTCGGCTCGCAATCGATCCTGAACTGATCAATGAAGTTGAGGAATAAGTATGGCTGCGCGCACTTTTGACAAAAAGCGTGAAATCAACGGCGTCCTTTATCTGGCTGCCGCCATTATATTGGCTGTCGCTTTTTACCTGCCGTCCGGACGCGGCGGATGGCTCGGCCAGATCCTACAGTCCGCCGGCCGGGGCCTTTTTGGTTCCGCAGCGCTGGTTTTACCGGTCCTTTTTGTCTATATGGCCTTTGACTATCTTCTGGAAAAGGAACTGACAATCACGCGCCGCCGTTTCACTTATGTCCTTATACTGCTCATTGGCACGGCCGCTTTGTTACATTTGTTAACAACCGATCTTCAGGCTATCCGGACTTACAGCTTGCTGAATGAAGGCAAATACCAGGCCTGGCGTGCACTTGAGCGGCTCTGGCAGAGCGGCATCGATCCTACGTTGGTTGAAGCCGGCAAACACAGCCTGAGCGGAGGACTGCTCGGCGGTGGTCTGGGACTTGCGCTGCATGCCATCGCCGGCCCGATCGGTTCGCTGGTTTTACTGGGCGCTCTGCTCTTATCTCTGGTCATCCTGCTTTTCAATGTTTCATTGTCCGGCATGTTCGGCCAGACAGCAAAAGCGCTGCAGACGACGCGAGAGAAAATGGACCATGCCATGCGCGACCATGTCGACCAGGTTCGAGAAACGCGTCAGACTGAAGTTCCTGACCGGAAAAGTTATGATCTGTTGCTGAAACCCAACGAAACGGGTGTAAAAGCTGCCGAACCAGATGATAAGCCGGGTGATGCTGAGACTGTGACTGGGCAGAAAAAACCGACTTTATTAGAAAGCCTGAAAAGGCTGTTTCAGCCTGATGATGTAGAAGACGGGCTGTCTGGCTTACCGGAAGAAGACCTGTCGGTCCCTTCGTTTTTGCAGGATGCCAAGGATGAGGCCGCTTCGGAGAATCCGCCGGCAGACATACCTGTACAGACAGGTATGACCCGTCAATCGCCCTTCGACATCGAAGTCAAGGGCGCTGCAGCTGCAGAATCACCGGTTGTCCTGCCTGCAGGAATCCATCGTGTTGTCACCGGTGTAGCCACGCAGACAGAGGCTTCTGAGCAGGACGAATCCCTGTCCGCAGCGCCTGCTGCCGGATCTGGCGGTGAAGTTATCGCTGGCAGCCGTGAAAACTGGACAGACCGTTCGGAACCGATCGCGCCTACAGTCAACATTTTGCAGAGCGGTCGACGCATCCCGGGCAAGGCCGGCACCCAGATGAGCATCGAATTGCCTTACCAGGCGCCGCCTCTGCGACTGCTGCGAGACGAGTCGACGACACCGAACCGCGTCAGCAGCCAGTCGGTCAACGCACTGGGTGTCAAACTGGAAAAGACGCTGGAAAGCTTTGGCATCCAGGCCAGCGTCGTCCACTATACAACCGGCCCGACCATCACGCGTTTCGAACTCAGTCCGGGTCCGGGTGTCAAAGTCAGCCGCATCGTCAGCCTCGCGGACGATATCGCACTCAACCTGGCCGCTCTGGGTGTCCGGATTGAAGCCCCCATCCCGGGGAAATCGGCTATCGGCATCGAAATACCAAACAAAGAAACACAACCAGTCCTGCTGCGTGGCCTCCTGGAATCTCCCGAATTCCAGAACACCCGTTCACCGCTGACGGCAGCTCTCGGCCGTGACATCCAGGGCTATCCGATCCTCTGTGATCTGGCCAAGATGCCCCATCTGCTCATCGCGGGCGCGACCGGATCTGGTAAATCAGTCTGCATCAACGCGATCCTGATGAGCATCCTTTATCGTTCATCTCCGGACGATGTCCGGATGCTGATGATCGACCCCAAAGTCGTTGAACTGAGTGTCTACAATGGCATACCGCACCTGTTATCACCGGTCGTGACGGATCCCAAGAAAGCGGCCAATACCCTGACCTGGGCGGTCAGTGAAATGATCCGCCGCTATGGCTTGTTTGCCGAAAAATCTGTCAGGGACATTACTTCTTATCAGGCTTCAGCTGCAGCCAATGCAGCGGCTGTCACAACAGACAATGACGAAGCCGAATACGAACATCTGCCCCTGATCCTCCTTGTAATCGACGAATTATCCGATCTGATGGCGACAACGCCGACAGAAGTGGAGGACGCCATCGCCCGTCTGACAGCTATGGCCCGCGCGGCCGGAATCCACCTGATCATTGCCACCCAGCGGCCGTCTGTTGATGTCATCACGGGTGTCATCAAGGCTAACATCCCATCCAGGATCGCATTTGCCGTCGCCTCACAAGTCGATTCACGCACCATCCTGGACATGGCAGGAGCGGAAAAGCTTCTGGGCAAAGGCGATATGCTTTATTACCCCCAGAGTATAGCCAAGCCGGTCCGCGGACAGGGCGCATTTATCACCGATTCCGAAGTTGAACAGGTTCTCAACTATATCAAGGCACAGCACGCCGCAGACTACGACGACGCGGTTTCGGACGCCATCATGACGGCGCAGGCAAGTTCAAGTAAAGACAAGATCAGCGAAGGTAACGATGAGCTGTTACCCCAGGCTTTGGATATTGTCGTCGAGACAGGCTACGCTTCGGTATCGCTTTTACAGCGCCGCATGAATGTCGGTTATCCCAGGGCTGCCCGATTGATTGACACGTTGCATGACAAAGGCTACATCGGTCCTTTCGATGGCAGCAAACCCCGTAAACTCCTGATCACACAAACACAATATATGGAACTGAAAGCCAAGGAGAACAGCTAAGCATGCCGCACCTGCCGATGACCCGCAGCGAGATGGACCAGTACGGCTGGGATGAACTCGACTTTCTGTTTATCAACGGAGATGCCTGCGTCGACCATCCTTCCTTTGGTTGCGCCATTATCACCCGAGTTCTGGAAACTGCCGGCTACCGGGTCGGCATCATCGCCCAGCCGAATGTTGACGATCCTGAGTGCCTGCTGCCCATGGGGCGACCCAGGCTGGGCGTCCTTGTCTCATCCGGTGTGGTCGATTCGATGGTCAATCATTATACGGCGGCTGGAAAGCTCCGATCCAGGGATGCTTACAGCCCGGGTGGACTGAGCGGGAAACGGCCTGACCGTGCCCTCATCCGCTATGGTCAGATGGTTCGCAGCCAGTTTGGCCGCATCCCTCTGATTATCGGCGGCATTGAAGCCAGCCTGAGGCGGTTTGCCCATTACGACTGCTGGAGCGATTCTGTCAGACGCAGCATACTTCAGGACAGCGCCGCCGATCTTCTGGTGTTCGGAGAAGGTGAGCAGACCATCATTGACATCGCCCGCTACCTCGATCGGGGTATCAGCGTCGAACGGCTGAACGCACTTCAGGGAACGGCTGTGCTGATGCAAGAAGACCAACTGCCGCGCCAGACCCGCGCTTTTCTGGAAAGCTGTGCATCGTGGCAAGGCGATTTCAGTCGCAATTCAGTAAAACAGCAGTCCGGGCGGATCTTGCCTGAAGACAACCGCCATGTCCTCCTGCCATCGGCAGAACAGGTGGTGTCTGATGTCCGCGCCTTTGCCATTGCCGGCCGTTACCAGGAACAACAGCAGGATCCCGGCAGCGGCAAAGTACTCATCCAGCCTCATGGAGACCGTTATCTCGTACAGAACCCGCCGTCCAAACCACTGACTGCAGAAGCGCTTGACCGGATTTACGCATTGCCATACGAACGATCGGTACATCCGTTTCATGCAGCTGCCGGTCCAGTACCAGCCCTGGAGGAAGTCCGTTTCAGCATCACGGCACATCGTGGATGTTACGGCGGCTGCCATTTTTGCGCCATCACCCATCACATG
>JAWSUP010000335.1:0-4997 GCA_033549405.1 Bacillota bacterium
GTTTCGGCAATCCGGTCCGGGGGCTGATCATCGCCCGAAAAAAAGTGGAAGAGGGCAATATCCTGCTGGTACATCCGGAAGGAACCCGGACAGAAGATGGTCGTCTTGGTGAATTCAAAGACGGGGCAGCTTATATAGCCATGAAAAGCCGCGTCCCGCTGCTGCCGGTTTTTATCGATGGCGGTTATGAAGTTTTCAACCGGCATATGAAAGCGCCTCAGCCCTTTGACGCCAAAGAAAGGCGCAAGCGGGAAGTCATCGTGATCTTTGGCAGACCGCTGTATCCCGCCGACTTTAAAAATGCCAAAGAGATGACCGCTGCACTCACCGAATGGATGCATGAGCGTTTTTCCGAAAAGAAGATTCCCCGCAATTATAACAGCTGTCAATAGCTGGGAGACTGCTCAACAAATCTCCCTGATGACTGATCTTTCTCGCCAATCTTCAGTGAGAAAGAGAGCCAGTGTTTATAGACATGCCTTAATTTCTTAACAGCCCCTTATATAAATGCAAAATATATTGAACCCGGCAGAACGTGAAAACGGATGCTCGCCCTGTTAAACGAATCGCCGTCAAAATTGCCCAGCAAATCCCCGCGGGTGCCGGTGATTTCCCCGGATACGACCGGCCAGCCATGTACGGCGGGGTCACTCATGTGGGTACCCTTCTTGTAAGATGGGATCAAGGTCAAGATGCGACTGAGCGGCAGATTGTCCACAATACAGAAAAACAGGCGACCGTCATCAAGCTGCGCGTCGGGCGCCGGATTGAAACCGCCGCCATAGTAGCGACCATTGCAGATTGCGGCCAGGATAATGTCGGACCGGCCTTCAATAGTCTCCAGTTTACCGTCAGGCTTGATGGTGTCGACACTGTAATGAATGGCATACTTACGGTTGCCGAACAATGACAGCACAATGGCCAGCGGATACGCCAGGCTGCCCAGGCGGCGGAAACGCGCATTCAACTGTAGCGCCTTGCGCTGGACTTTCGTGTCAAAACCGAGTGAAGTGATATTGAGACTTATTTCCTCATCGATGGCTATCGCGTCAATTTTACGGATGTGCGGGTTTAGCATCAGGGGCAGGAGATGGTCGATCTCACAGGTGCTGAGTGCCAACCGGGCAAAATCGTTGGCGGTGCCGATCGGCAGAATACACATGGCCGTATCTGTTCCGACAAGTCCTGCGGCTACTTCCCGAGCCGTGCCATCTCCGCCGCAGGCGACAACGACAGCCCGGCTGCCATATTGAGCTGCAAAACCGGCAGCGAGTCTGGTGGCGTGGCCAGGCTGTTCGGTCAGAATGATTTGGCAGTCTGGATGCGCCGGATCAGAAGCGAACACTGACTCGATCTGTCCTGTCAGGTACGATCCGTCCCGCCGTCCCGCTTTGGGATTGATGATGAAGCGAAAGATGTCGGGTTTTCTTTGTTGATCCACGGGCAGCACACTCATTTCACAACAACCCCAAGGGGTTGTTAAGCCTGTTTCAGCTTACGTTCGATATAGCTGACAATATCGTCGAGTGTCTTGAGCCGGTCGATATCTTCATCAGATATCTGGAGCTGATAATGCTCCTCAAGCTCGATCACCAGTTCGTACAAGGCCAGCGAATCCATGTTCAGATCCTTGATCAGCTCGATGCCATCATCGAGCCGTTCAACCGGAATATCCGCGGAGGCGATTGCCTGGCAGACGATACCGCTTATCTGTTCTCTTGTCTGGTCAGCCATTTTCAAGTCCTCCATTCACCAGTTTCCTGGGGCTGTGTGTAGCGACGGTATTGCTCGCTGACAAATTGGGCGATCTGATCAAGTGTTTCCAGAAGGATTTGCTTCTGCTGATCATTGAGCGGATCGGTCAGGCGATCGACCAGCAGTGTGTGAAATTTATTATGCATGCGGTAGGCCAGTTTCCCCTTCTTGGTCAGGCGCACCCGAACGACACGCCGATCATGCGGATCTCTGCGCCTTTCGACATACCCCTTGCGAACTAGACGGTCGACAGCTACTGTTAATGTTCCGGTCGTAATTTCCAGGGTTGCCGCTGTTTCACTCATGGTTCGGCTATCATAAAGGCCAATACCTTCGAGGGTATGCATCTCAGCAATCGAAAGATCACTGAAATTACCGCGGCTCAGTGCTTTTTCCTCGGTCACCAGGATATGGTCAAATATATCAAGCATCAGTTGATTGACTTTTTTTTCATATTCATTCATCTGGTTTTGCCTGACGGCTGACACCTCCCCCGCAAAAGGTTTGAATGTCAAATATTTTACCTCTCTTCGGACTTTTCCGCAAGCAAAACAAAGGGGCGCAGGGGATTAAAATGACTGTACCGAATATGGATCGACGTCTGGATTCCCTCCGGCAGATAACGGATGTCATCGAGACGCCCGAAACGGCGGATGTAGTCGATCTGGCCGGCTTCCGCATATGGCAGCAGCAACCTGACTGCCAGCATATTGGATGCGGCATAGTCTGCCAGGGCTTGCTTCAGCGCATCGAGTCCCTGACCGGTCAATGCGGAGATGGGAAACACCTGGCGGCCTTGACTGCCTGCCATGGCCATAGCCAGATCCGGAATCAATCCGGTCGGATCGCGATCAACCTGATCGGGATCGGCAGTATCTGGCTGGCCTCTCATCAGATCCATCTTGTTGAATACGAAAAACCGCGGTTGGGCGACAGCACCGAGCTGTTTCATCAATTGCTCTACAACAGCCATCTTTGTCGCAGCATCCGGCGCTGAGGCGTCAATCACTTCGAGAATGACGTCAGCATCAGATACCTCTTCGAGACTTGCATGAAAGGCGTCGATCAGGTGATGAGGCAACCGCCTGATCAGACCGACCGTGTCCACAAGCAATACGGTGCTGCCGTCAGTCAGCGGCAATCGGCGGACACTCGGATCCAGCGTTGCGAATACCTGGTCTGCTGTTAGCAGGTCGCTGTCACACAACTTGTTAATCAAGGTCGATTTGCCGGCATTTGTGTAACCGACCACCGCAAACGTCAGCATTTCCCGTTCATGGCGACGGCGCCTGGTCCTGTCGCGGCGGCTTGCAACATCCGACAGCGCATTGCGCAGATAATGGATACGCCGGTTGATATGGCGACGATCACTTTCCAGCTTGGTTTCACCGGGACCGCGCGTCCCGATGCCGCCGCCCAGGCGTGACAGCACGTTTCCCAGTCCGGTCAGACGGCTGAGCCGATACTGCAACTGAGCCAGCTCAACCTGCAGTTTACCCTCATGGCTGCGGGCCCTGCGGGCAAAGATATCGAGGATCACAAATGTTCGGTCGATCACTTTGCATCCTGTGATCTGCCCGATATTCCGGATCTGCGATCCGTTCAGCTCAACATCAAAGATGACCGTATCAGCCTCAAGAGCCTGACAGGCTTCAGCCAATTCTATGACTTTTCCTTTTCCGACCAGATACGTCGGATCAGGAGCCGCCCGTCGCTGACTGAGGCGGCCTACCACCCTGGCGCCGGCTGTTTCAGCCAGTTCGGCCAGCTCTTCAAGAGATCGGGCCGACTCCTCGAGTTCTGCAGGTGCACTTCCTGTAACCAGCCCGACCAAAACAGCCTGCTCCGGTCGGCTGGCATTGTCGTTCAGGTCCGTTATCAGGTTTTTATCCATAATCATCTCTTTTCTATTACGATCCGTCTGTCAGAATTTTTAGGGCTTGCAGTCATAATTAATTTTGTTGTATAATTCAAATTACGATATTTTATAGGGTTTTCCCTTGGAAAGGCTGGAAAAAAATGAAATCGACAGTTAACAGTTCGCTGCATCATGCTCAGGAGTTCGGTAAAAAAAGTTATAAATCATCTGGCTGCCACATAGGTCTTTGCCTGCGCCGTCTTCGTGAAATTCAGGGTTTCAGCCAAAGTGATCTGGCACGGGATGCTGAAGTCAACCTATCTTATATCTGTTCGATTGAAAACCATCCCAGTAATATCAGTATAAAGAAACTGTTGCAGCTCTGCAACGCCATGAACGTCCCTGCGCACATGAGCTTGCGCCTGGTATCACATGACAATGAGCGCGTCTGGTTGCGCAATCGACTGACCGCCCAGTGGCGTCAGTTCTTCCCGGCATCTGATCCGGCTGTTATGCGTGTCGCCGATATCGGTGCTGCGATACAACCGTATTAGTCCGTCTGCGGCGGGGCTGCCTGCTGCCGTGTATCTGCTGACGGCATTGTCAGGATGATGCGGTTGCCATCAATTTCTGCCTTGAGCATACCCCGTCCTTTGATGCCGAGTTCGTCAAGATATTCACGCGGCAGCTGCAGTCGGCCGGCCTTATCCAGAACGGCCAGTTCTTCATGAGAACTCTCGTCAGCTTCTTGTTCTGTCAAACCTAGTTCTTGCAGCTGGCTGATCTTTTCAAGGTAGCTTTGCTTGAGTAAAAGCTCGCTGCTTGTCCGGCCGTCCCTGATGGCCACGACGCGATTGACGCGACGAGAGAGCTGCCGGTCATGGGTCACGATGATGATTGTCAAGTTCAGCTGCCTGTTCAGATCGCTCAGCAGATCATAAATCCGGCCGGCTGTCTGTTGATCGACCGATCCGGTCGGTTCATCTGCCAGCAACAGACTCGGGTCATTGGCCAGGCCAATGGCAATGGCAACCCGCTGCTGCTCACCGCCGGACAGCTCCTGCAAGCGGTTCTTGCTGCGGTGGGACAGTCCGACCAGATCCAGAAGCTCCAGCGCCCGCTGGCGCCTTTGCATGCGAGAATCAATGATCATGGGGACTTCCACGTTCTGCACGGCTGTCAAGAACGGAATCAGGTTGCGCGCATTGTTCTGCCAGACAAAGCCCACCGTGTTACGCTTGTATTGCACCAGCTGCGGTTCTGTCATTTTGAGCAGGTCATGGCCATCGACGATCAGGCGGCCGGCTGACGGACGATCCAACCCACCCAGCATATTGAGCAAAGTAGATTTGCCGGATCCGCTGTTGCCGATAATGGCCAGCAG
>JAWSUP010000336.1:0-4991 GCA_033549405.1 Bacillota bacterium
GCTCCTTGAGCGCGCCGACAGTCGCAATGTCGATACACTTGTTGTAGTCAGGACGCACACCCTCTTCGCCCTCTTTTAATCCGGGTATCTCCGCAAACTGGCGATGGATTTCGGCGACCATGCGCTGGGCGTTGCGGTCTACGCCCTGGATGAGCATGGCTGAAAAAACCGCGGGCACAGCTGCGCCGCACAGGAGGCCAAAGAAGACCAGCGGATCGAGGATACTGAAAAGCTGGCTTTCTCCAGTCACCCTGCTCAGTATCTCCTGGTAGGCGGCCAGAAGCGCGATGACCGTCAGACCGGCCGCACCGATGGCAAATCCCTTGGTGATGGCCTTGGCCGTATTGCCCGCGGCATCAAGTTCGTCGGTCACTTTTAGCACGTCATCTCCCAATTTCCCCATTTCTGCCAGACCACGCGCATTATCGACAATCGGACCATAGGCATCATTGGATATGATCATGCCGACAACAGACAGCATGCCGACTGCGGCCATGCTGATGCCCAGAAGCGGATAACCAGGCCCCAGCGGCTCACATATTTTGAAAGATATCAGCGATGCGCCGGCGATGCCGACAATGGCGGGAAATGAACTGAGCAGCCCATAAGAAAAGCCGCTCAGAATGGTGAAAGCCGGCCCGCTCACCGACGCTTTTGCCACCCGGTCGACTGTTTTGCTGCCGTCAGAGGTGAAGATATCCGATGTAAAACCAATCACGGCGCCGGCGACCAGGCCGACAGCTGCCGCAATCCAGAGGCGGATTTCAAAGTCAAACAGGATGGTCGCACCCAGGGACAGCAGGGCAAAGATGATGTTGGTGACGTAAGTACCCCTGTTTAATGCGCGGCCCGGATTGCCGCGCTTTCCGACCCCGGCTGTAAAGACGCCAATGATCGAGGACAAAAGGCCAAGTCCTGCATAGCAGAAAATAATATTGACTTCGCCCAGGGGGATGGCCAGTATCATCGAAGCAGCCAGTGTGGCTATGTTCGAATCAAACAGGTCGGCGCCCATGCCAGCCACATCGCCGACGTTATCACCGACATTGTCAGCGATGACGGCTGGATTTCTCGGGTCATCTTCAGGAATACCCAGTTCAACCTTGCCGGTCAAATCTGCCGATATATCAGCGGTCTTCGTAAAGATGCCGCCACCAGCCTTGGCAAACAGGGCGAGGGAACTGGCGCCGAAGCTGAAAGCCAGCACCGTATCTGCTTCTTTCGTCAGCAGATAAAGGGTTGCGGCACCCAGAAGACTTGTGCCGACGACCGCCATACCCATGACTGCGCCACCTCGAAAACCGGCCATGAAAGAAGGCGCTAAGCCCCGTTTGGCAGCACTTGCTGCTTTAACATTGGCGATTGTCGCGATACTGATGCCAATATAACCTGCCAGTCCCGACAAAAGTGTACCGGCGAAGTAAGTAGCTGCCATCAACAGATTGATTTTAATATCGCCTGTCCAGAATGGTCGTGGGAAAAACAGGATAATGAGGACAATAGCCGCAAGCACAAAACGACCCAACAGCTTATATTCCGTTTTGAGAAATGTGTACGCGCCGGCTCGGATCCAGGACCCGATCTCATCGATCGGGCCTTCCGCAGTCGGTAATTTATTGACCCATTGATAGAGCCAGGCAGCAACAGCAAAGGCAAGTAAAGAAACGACGATGGAAAAAATAGGCCAGAACACAAACATTCCTTCTTTCTGATTGAAATGCTTATGGCGCTTATTTTAGCACAAATTACGAAGGGCTTACAATAATTGGTAATTCTTTGGGATATAGACCTGGTAGTTACTTAATCATGCTTGAGCCGCCTTTTGCGGTATTCATGCGCTTCGCGCACAAAACCAGCGAACAGGGGATGCGGCCTGTTGGGTCGAGATTTAAACTCAGGATGGAACTGGCAGCCGACAAACCAGGGGTGATCGGGCAGTTCCATCATCTCGACGATCCGGTTGTCCGGCGACGTACCGCTCATCATCATGCCACCCGACACCAGGACATCGCGATAGTCGTTGTTCACTTCATATCTGTGACGATGGCGCTCATGGATCAGAGATTCCTGGTAGGCTTCATACGCACGTGATTTTTCGTTGAGGATACATGGATATTGGCCCAGCCGCATCGTTCCTCCCAACTGGTCAACGCCCACCTGTTCAGGCATCAGGTCGATGACAGGATTTGCTGTTCTTGGGTCAAATTCCGCGCTGTGGGCATCAGTCAAACCAAGTACATGGCGGGCATACTCGATGATGGCCACCTGCATACCAAGACAGATGCCGAAATAAGGGATCTTGTTTTCCCGGGCATGATGAACGGCAACAATCTTGCCCTCAATACCCCTGGTGCCAAATCCACCCGGCACCAAAATGCCGTCTACATCGGCCAGCATCCGGCCGACAGTCTCTTCGGTCAGTTCATCCGCGTCAATCCAGCTGATGTGCACCTTGCCCTTGATTCCGGCGCCGCCATGTGTCAGCGCTTCGACGATACTGAGGTATGAGTCGTGCAGAGCAGCATATTTGCCAACCAGCGCCACCTGCACGGTGTGCTCCGGGTTAATCAGGGCATTGACCATGTTCTGCCAGGCTTCCAGATCCGGTTTTACTTCGGGAAAACCGAACCGGCGACAGACGATATCGGGCAGTCCCTCTTTTTCCAGCGCCAGAGGTACTGCATAGAGCAACGACAAGTCCAGGTTTTCAATCACACACTCGCGCGGGACATTGCAGAACAACGCTATTTTACTTTTCAACTCGATACTGATGGGTATCTCCGAGCGGCAGACGATGATATCCGGCTGGATGCCCAGGCTCAGAAGGTCTTTGACGCTGTGCTGCGTCGGCTTTGTCTTCTGCTCTTTGGAGACGCTGAGATATGGAACCAGGGTCACATGAATGAACAGGCAGTTGCTGCGGCCGACATCAGCGGCAAACTGCCGGGTCGCCTCGATAATGGGTAACCCTTCAATATCGCCGATCGTGCCGCCAATCTCGATAATGGCGACATCGTAGCCAGCTTTGCCTTTGCGGATTCTGTCTTTGATTTCGTTGGTGATATGCGGGATGACCTGTACGGTTCCTCCCTGATAATCACCCTTGCGCTCTTTCTGGATGACGGACCAGTAGATCCGTCCGGATGTCACATTGCTGTTCTGAGACAGGCTTTCATCGATAAAGCGTTCGTAATGGCCCAGATCGAGATCGGTCTCTGCACCATCGTCTGTGACATAAACCTCACCGTGCTGATAAGGATTCATGGTTCCAGGATCGACGTTAAGGTATGGATCGAACTTCTGCATGGTGACCCGGATGCCTCTGGCCTTGAGGAGCCGTCCCAGCGAAGCAGCCGTAATGCCTTTGCCAAGTCCCGAAACAACACCGCCCGTCACAAATATGTACTTCATGAATATCCTCCCGTCCTGTCCCTGTCAGACCCAACCGTTTTCAGGCAATCCTTTATTCCCACTCAATCGTCGATGGCGGTTTGCTGGTGATGTCATAGACGACCCGGTTGACATGCCGGACTTCATTGACAATCCGCTCGGATATCGCCGCCAGCACATCGTATGGAATTCGCGCCCAGTCGGCTGTCATGAAATCAGCTGTTGTAACGCCACGCAGGGCAATGACCTGGTCATAGGTCCGTTCGTCACCCATGACGCCGACAGTCTGAATACCAGTCAGAACAGCGAAATATTGATGAATCTCCCGGTCCAGTCCGGCTGCAGCGATTTCATCGCGGAAGATGGCATCGGCCTCGCGCAGGATGTCCAGTTTCTCACCTGTCACATCGCCCATGATCCTGATCGCCAAACCCGGGCCGGGAAAGGGCTGGCGCCAGACAAGTTTAGCCGGCAGTCCCATCTCAAGTCCAGCCCTGCGCACTTCGTCCTTAAACAGGTCGCGCAGCGGCTCAACAATGCTCTTGAAACTGATTATATCAGGCAGACCGCCGACATTGTGATGACTCTTGATCACAGCCGCGTCGCCTGTTCCGCTTTCGATCACATCCGGATAGATCGTGCCCTGCACGAGAAAGTCGACTTGCCCGATTCTTTTGGCTTCTTCTTCAAAGACCCTGATGAATTCCTCACCGATGATCTTGCGCTTTTTTTCAGGGTCAACAACACCACTAAGGCGCGTCAGGAATCGTTCCCTGGCATCTATGCGGATCAGGTTCATATCGAACTGTTCTTTAAAGACACGCTCAACCTCGTCGCCCTCGCCTTTGCGCAGCAGTCCGTGATCAACAAATATGCAGGTCAGCTGGCGTCCAACTGCCTGATGGACCAGAAATGCCGCCACACTGGAATCAACGCCTCCGGACATGGCGCAAAGGACTTTACCCGTGCCAATCTGAACGCGCAATCCCATAATGGTATCACGCACAAAGGTGGCCATCTGCCATTGCCCGGTGCAGCCGCAAATCACATACAAGAAGTGATGCAGCATCCTGCCGCCCTCAGGCGTATGCTGAACCTCGGGGTGAAACTGGACGGCAAAAAGCAAGCGGCCTTCATCTGCCATTGCGGCAATCGGGCAGTTTTCAGTCCTGGCGGTTATTGTGAACCCCTCAGGCAACAGGTCAATCTGGTCTGTATGACTCATCCAGCAGGTCGTTTCATGAGGAAGGCCAGAAAACAGCAGGCTCGTGCTGTTGATCTTCAGGGGAACCCGGCCGTACTCCCGTTTGTTCTGCCGGGCGACCGCACCGCCGGTCAGCACCGCCATCAGCTGGGCGCCATAACAGATACCCAGGACAGGAATGCCCAGATCCATGATCGCCGCGGTGCAGCGCGGTGCTCCCGGAGCATTGACGCTGTTGGGTCCGCCGGTCAGAATGATTCCTTTATAATCGCCTTGACGGATCCGATCGACCGGCGTATGGTATGGCAGAATTTCGCAATAGACGTGGTCATCGCGAACCCTGCGGGCAATTAATTGGCTGTACTGGCCGCCAAAGTCAAGAACCAGGATTGATTCC
>JAWSUP010000337.1:0-4978 GCA_033549405.1 Bacillota bacterium
CATCGATGAACTCAAATACATCCCCAATGAGTATGCAGCCTCGTTGCGTAAGGGCAAAAGGGACGTTTTTGCCGCCCTGATACCAGACATGAACAACCCCTATTATCTGGGCATTGTCCGCGGGTTGCGCGATCAGTGCGTCAAACATAACATAGTGCTGCACGTCTCGGAAACACGTCATGACTACGAGACTGAGAAGGCTGAATTTCGTTTTTTGCGTGGCATCCAGACATCCGGATACGCCTTTATCGGAACAGTTCTGGATGATGACCTGATTGAATCGCTCAGTCATTGCAGTATCGTATCGGTTGACAAGGTATATGGCTATGCCGACCAGTATCCGCAGATTTTGATCAACAATCAACAATGCATCTATCGAGCCACTTCTTACCTGGCCAGCAAGGGCTGCAAAAGCATCTGGTACATTACACCGCCAATCTGGACATTTGGACTGGAAGACCGCCTGAACGGTTACAAAAATGCCATGGAAGAGGCTGGCCTGCCTCATGATGATCAGGTCTGCATTTCCTACGACAGTCAGATGAATATGATGGAGGCAGGTTATATCCAGATGAACCTGATTCTGTCAAAAGCGAAACCAGATGCGGTCATCGCAACATCGGACATGTATGCCATCGGCGCCATGCGGGCCATCCGTGAAAAAGGCTTGACCATACCGGACGATATTTCTGTCGTCGGGTTCGACAACAGCGAGTTCAGCCGTTATTGCTCACCTTCCTTGACGACATTCAGTTTGCCGTTACGGCGCATGGGAGAAATGGCGTTTGAATTTTTAACCGGAGATCTGGACAACAAAATCGGCAAGATGATTGTCAGCGCCGACTTTATTGTGCGGGACAGTGTCCGGCAATAACAAATTTATTGCAGAGACAGAATTTCTAACTGACGAAACAACAATCTACAGGAAGACGAGGAGGAACAAACATGATTCGAGGTGGGTTTTACACAGCATTGGGGACGTCATTAAATCGTGATGGCCGCTTGAATGCGGCGAGCTTTGCCCGGCAGGTCGAAGATCAGGTCCAATATCAGGCTGCAGGGCTCCTGATTATGGGATCCATGGGCCTGGGTGTATTTGTCAGGGATTGCGACTATTACAAAACCGTTCAGACCGGGGTTATGGCTGCAAAACGGGCTTGTCCTGTATTTGCCGGTGTGACAGATACATCAATCGGCCGGGTCTGTGACCGAATTGATGTCATCAAAGACCTGAAAATCGATGGTGTCGTTGCGACAGCTCCCTATTATTATACGGTGTCTGACCGCGAGCTGGTCCGGTTCTACAGCGAACTGGCCAGACGCTCTCCGTTCCCGGTTTACCTTTATGATCTGCCGATAGCAGCGCGCAACAAAATCACGATCCAGACCATGATGGGTCTGAAAGAGGAAAAAAACATCAAAGGCATAAAGACGGCTGACATGGGGCTGGCCAAAGCTTTGCACAGCATGGTGGCGGACCATGAGTTACAGCCGGATTTCGCAGTGCTTTACAGCGGCCTTGATACATTTGATCAAGCTTACGGGCAGGGACTGATTCGCAACCTTGACGGCATGTTTGCCTGCACCGGCAAACTGGCCCAGGCCATGTATCAGGCTATGGCTGCCGGGGATATGGCGACGGGAACAGCCCGGCTGAAGGATATCGTCAGGCTGCGCGACACCTTTGCCGAAGAACAGATATTCCCGTCATTTACCTATGCGATGAACCTTTTGGGCTATGAAGGGATCTACCATCCGGATTATTATTTCATGCCGGGAGAAGCACAGCGGGAAAAAATTGAAGTTTGCATGAAGAGTCTGCAACTGCTGGACGCTTAAGATACACAGGGAGTTGATCGCATGTCATCTTTTATCCTGAAAAATGTAAAGTTGGTCACGCGCAACGAGATCCTGGCCGACCAGGCTGTCCTGGTCGGGGGGGGTCGCATCCGCAGCATCGTGCCGGCAGACCAGAACAGCCTTTCGATCCCACCGGGCTTGGCCGTTTTTGACGGCGAAGGCCGCTACCTGGCTCCGGGGTTCATCGACCTGCATATCCATGGCGCCATGAACCACCTGGCCGACCAGGGGCCCGATGCGCTTGAAGCGCTCAGCCAGGCTTTACTGCCATTTGGTGTGACCGGTTTTCTGGCTGGCCTGACACCGCAGAAAGGTTCGGAAAACGAGGAGGAGCAGCTGAAGGCTTTTGCAGGTCGAACCTACAACGGTTCTGCCGTTCTGGGGTTCTTCCTCGAAGGGCATTATCTGGCCTTGTCCGGGGCGATCTCCAACATACCGCGCGACTATAGTCCTGAGCTCGTTCGTCGCCGTATCGATGCGCTCCAGCCTTATCCTGCCATTTTCGGCATCTCGCCGGAAACGCCGGGTATCTGTGATCTTTTGCCGCTCATGACGCAATACGGCGTCCCAGCCTTCATCACGCACACGCGGGCTACCGCTGACCAGACAGAACAAGCCATTCGGGCCGGCGCGACCCATGCCACCCACTTCTTTGACGTATTTCCCTATATCGGTGACCAGGAAGGCGGCGTACGCGGTTGCGGGACTGTCGAGGCTATTCTGGCGGGTGATCAGACGACGGTTGACTTTATCCTCGATGGTGAACATGTCAATCCGATCGCCCTGCGGGTTGCCCTGAAAGCGCTCGGACCTGATCGGGTCAGCCTCTGTACAGATGCCAACCTCAATGCCGGCTTGCCGCCCGGAACCTATACGAGCCTGGGCGATCAGGAAATCACGGTCGCTTATCCCGGCGCACCGGCGCGCCTGGGGCCGAATACCCACAGTCCCGGCGGACTGTGCGGCAGCGGCCTGACACTGGACCGGGCGGTCCGCAACGCCATCTCAATGCTCGACCTGCCATTGCCGCAAGCGGTGGCGATGGCATCGACCAACCCGGCACGCGTTCTGGGCCTGGGTTGCCGCAAGGGACGGGTGGCTCCCGGTTTTGATGCCGATCTGGTCCTGCTGGACGAACAGTTGACAGTGGCTGCTGCCTGGGTTGGCGGCTGCCTGCTCTACCAACGCTGAGGAGCGAAGACATGGTATTGATTGGAATAGACCTGGGAACGACAGGTTGTAAATGCGTAGCCTGTGCCGGTGTCGGTTCAGTGTTGGGTGAGCGCTACTTTGAATATGACTTGATCCATACGCCGGAAGGCTGGATCTTGCAGGATGCCGAACAGTGGTGGCAACTGGTCTGTCAGGCGATCAAGGAAACTGTGCATGTTATCGGACCGGAGGCTGCCCGCGACATTCAGGGCATGAGCATCAGCTCCCAGGGGATTGCCGTCGTACCTGTTGACCGGGCGGGAAATGTTCTGGACCGGGCGATCAGCTGGCTGGACAAGCGGGCGACTGACCAGACGGAACAGATCCGCCAGGCGTTCGGTGACCAGGAGATCTTCAGGCGGACCGGTAAACGTATCAGTCCGGCTTATACGCTGCCCAAACTGATGTGGCTGAAGCAGAATAAACCGGCTATCTATGACGAGACTGCAAAATTTTTATTGCCGCTTGATTTCATCAATCAGCGGCTGACCGGACATGCAGTCACGGATTTTGCCATGGCATCCGGCACGATGGCCTTCGATATCCGCAACGGGGTCTGGGACGGGACGATCCTGCAGACGTGCGGCATCGATCGTAACAAACTGCCGCCTGTTGCCGTGGCTGGCAGTTACGTCGGCATGGTTCGACCTGATGTGGCGGTTTCTTTGGGTATGCCGGAAACGACACGTGTCTTCCTGGGCACCCAGGACCAGAAATGCGCGGCCCTGGCTGCAGGGATCACAACGGAGACGGCGACTATCTCGCTGGGTACAGCCAGCGCCATCAGCACCATGAGCAGCCATCCCCAGGACGATGAAAAAATGCGTATTCCTTGTTTTGCATTGGGTCAAGAACGCTGGATTCTCGAATCGGTCGTCGGGACCGCCTGCGTCAGCCTGAAATGGCTGCGCAAAATGATTACACCGAACCTGGACTACGCTGAGATGGATCAGCTGGCGGCAACTGTGGCGCCGGGTGCGAATGGTGTATCTTTTTTGCCGCACATGGAAGGAGCCGGTACGCCTTTTTGGCAGAGTGACCAGCACGGTTCTTTCCACGGCCTTTCACTGGCGACTGAACAGGCGGATCTGATCCGCGCGCTGCTCGAAGGCGTTGCCTTTCAGGTGCAAACCAATCTCTCTGTCCAGGAAGAAGTCAACGGTATCGCCATCAAAGAGCTGCGCCTGTTCGGCGGCGGTTCACACAGTGCCCTGTGGTGCGCCATCATGGCGGATGTGACGAACAGACCCGTCTTGCAGATGCAGGCAGAGCTGGCGAACTTCGGCGCCGTTTTGCTGGCAGATGAGGGTATTGGACAGGGAAAGACAGATGGGCACCGTTTTACCGCCATTAAAGATCCGGTACGGGTTTTCCGGCCAGATCCGAACCGGGTCCGGCAGTACCAGGCGGCCTACAGCCGATACTGTGCAATCGAGAAAAAGCTGATGGTATGAGTGGCCAGGCTCGATATGCCCCAGGCAGTCTCAAAACCATTTAATTTACATAATAATGCCTGATCATTCATACTGTCAGGCTGTGAGGTGAAAGAGATGCAAGATTTGTTTTCGATGGCCGGTAAGGTGGTCATCATCACCGGCGGTTCAGGCTATCTGGGATCGGCGATAACGGAAGGATTCCTGGCACAGGGCGCGCAAGTTATTGTGGCGGATCTGGCCCATACGGCAGAAAGGCTGTCAGCCGGCATTGAGCAGTCCGGTGATCGGTTGCGCTTTGTCGCCTGCGACCTGGCAAAAACCGATTCGATCCGCGCGATGCTGCAAGAGAGCGCGGCCATCTGGGGCCGGATCGATGTCCTGGTCAATTGCGCGACATATGGCGCACTGAACCCGATCGAAAAAATGACCGATGAGGAATGGAACCGCGGGCTCGACGGTGCGGTCGGCAC
>JAWSUP010000338.1:0-4965 GCA_033549405.1 Bacillota bacterium
GGCGGGCTGCATCGATTCATGAACTGGGATCGAGGTATTCTGACGGACAGCGGCGGCTACCAGGTTTTCAGCCTCAGCGACTTAAATCACATCACTGAAGAGGGTGTCGGCTTTAAGTCACACATTGACGGTTCCAGCCACATCCTGACGCCGGAAAAATCCATCCAGATCCAGAACGACCTGGGCGCCGACATCATCATGGCATTCGATGAATGTACGCCCTGGCCTGCTGAACGAGATTATGCGCTCCGGTCCCTGCAGCGGACGACGCGCTGGCTGGACCGCTGCATCAGGACTCATGGGCGGTCCCATGACCAGGCATTGTTCGGAATTGTCCAGGGCAGCACTTATGGCGACCTGAGACGCCAGAGTGCTGCCGAGATAACAGCCTTTGACCTGCCCGGCTATGCCATCGGCGGCCTCAGCGTGGGCGAACCGGGGGATCTGATGCGGCAAATGCTCGAGGAAACCATTCCTTTACTGCCTTCAGACCGCCCGCGCTACCTGATGGGTGTCGGTTCGCCCGATTACCTGATTGACGCTACAATTCGCGGAATCGACCTGTTCGATTGTGTACTGCCGACTCGGTTGGGTCGCAATGGTACTGTCCTGACGTCAGGCGGTCGTGTCATCGTGCGCGACGCCCAATATGCCCGCGACTTCAGTCCGATGGATGCGAAATGTTCCTGTTATGCCTGCCGGAATTACAGTCGCGCCTATATCAGGCATCTGATCAAGGCAAATGAGATGTTTGGCCTGCGTCTGACATCCTGGCATAACCTGCATTTTCTGGTCAATCTGATGAAGCAGGTGCGGGAAGCAATAGTGGCTGACCGGCTCAATGATTTCAGGGAAGAATTTTTCGCAGACTATGGTTATACTGAGTCTGAATGACGGATCATCTGTGAAGCAGCTGTGAACAATGGTGAAGATCGGTCAAGATCGGTAAGTTGCATCTTGCAGAAAAAGGTCCGATAATGCTATTATACGGTGTACTGTACCAGAAATATGATTCGAATGATTAACTGGGAGGAAATAAACCATGTTTTATACTGTCGCATTGACCGATGCACAAGTGGGTGGCCTGGAATCGATTGCAGGTCTGGTTATACCGCTGGCATTGATGTTCGGACTGATGTACTTGCTCTTGATCCGTCCGCAGAAGAAAAAAGAAAAGAAACTGCGCGAGCAGATCAATGCCATGGTCGTCGGCGACAATGTCGTCACCATTGGCGGAGTCGTTGGTCGTATCGTCAATCTCAAGGATGACGAGGTCACTATCTCGACCAGCGTAGCCAATACGCTGATCACATTTAAAAAGAGTTCCATCAACACGGTCATCAAACCGTTGTCCGATTGAACTGGATCACTGAGGAGAAACAGTCATGAAACACATTAAGACGATTCAAAGCGCCTGCAACCTGAAACCGATATCCGGCCATGCCTGCGGCGAATGCCAGACTTCCTGCCAGTCGGCATGTAAGACAAGCTGTACGGTTGCCAATCAGAAGTGTGAAAGCCGATCACGCTGATCAGCCTGGTAACACTGAGTTGCTGTTTCGTCTGTTCTTATCCTGATCTGGTCAGGGGCTGGGGCGAACGCGAGATAGTGGAAAGCAACCGCTTTCCACTATTTTTTCGAGAAATGGATTGATCGTTTTGCTGCATCTATTTACACTTCATGATGATTTTTTGGCTTTTGACGTTGAAAGCCAGGCACTGCATCTGCTTGATCAGACAGCCTGGCACGTTTTAGGCGCCTACCAGGATGCGGGCGGTAAAAAGCCGTCGGCGACTGTTATTGCTGAGTTGGCCGCCAGATATGGCAATGATGCGGAAGAATGTGCCGCTGAGATCGAGCAGCTCATCGAAATGGGTGAGCTGTTTACAGAAGCAGAACCTGTTGCGCTCGAGCAGCTTTACCCGGACGGACCCAGGATCAAATCTATGTGCCTGCATCTTTGCCATGATTGCAATCTGCGTTGCCGTTACTGCTTTGCCGGCACTGGCGATTTCGGGACAGGGCGGCGGACGATGCTGGATCGCGAAACAGGACGCCAGGCAATCGAATTTTTACTGACCGCGTCCGGCAATCGGCACAATCTGGATATCGATTTTTTCGGCGGTGAGCCGCTGCTGAACTGGCCGGTCGTCGTCGACCTGACCCATTACTGTGAACAGCGCAGCCGCGAAACCAATAAAGACATCCGGCTTACGATCACCACCAATGCCACACTGCTGGATGACGAGAAAATTGATTTTATCAACCGCCATTTCAAAAATTGTGTCCTGAGTATCGACGGGCGCCCCGAAGTGCATAACTGCATGCGGCCGGACGTCGGCGGCCATGGCAGTTATGACCGCGTCGCGCGGCATATCCGTTCGTTTGTGTCAGCCAGAGCAGACAGGGAGTATTATCTAAGGGCAACCTTTACGCGAAATAATCTCGATTTCGACGCAGATGTTCGCCACCTGGCCGGGCTGGGCAGCCAGATATCGGTTGAACCGGTCGTCGCGCCAAACGGCAGCGGTTATGAGATCAGGCCGCAGGACATTGGCGCCATCGAGGCTACCTATGAACGGCTGGCAGGCGATCTGCTCGCAGCCGGGCAGCGGGGAGAGGGTTTTAACTTCTTTCACTTCATGATTGATCTCGATCAAGGTCCTTGTGCCTATAAGCGGCTGAAAGGGTGTGGCGTCGGTACAGAATATTGTGCGGTGACACCAGAAGGCGAAATCTATCCGTGTCATCAGTTTGTCGGCATGGAGCAGTTCCGTATGGGTCATGTCAAGGATAATCCGGTCAGGCTGGATCCGGCGGTCCAGGACTTGTTTCACAATTTACTGGTACCCGATAAACCAGTTTGCCGTGATTGCTGGGCCCGATACTTTTGCAGCGGTGGCTGTGCCGCTAATGCCTGGTTTGCTGAAGGGACAGTTGACGGAACCTATGAAATCGGTTGTCGGATGGAGAAAAAGCGTCTGGAATGCGCCCTCTGGCTGCAAGCCCGCCGCAAGCTGATCGGACAGGCACAGGAGCAATGATCCATTTTCTTTGGAGGTTTATATGAGTTTGTTGACGATCAAGGATGTGCTCAAGAACAAGGAAGTCAAGCACCTGCTGGAAGCATCGGCGCTCCAGATGAAAACGCTTGGCTATACAGAGCATTCATTCAGGCATTGTCGCCTGGTCTCCAACAAGTGCGGCGAGATCCTGACTGCACTCGGTTATCCGGAACGGACGATCGAACTGGGCCGGATCGCCGGATATCTGCATGACATCGGCAATGCTGTCAACCGCAGCAACCACGAGCAAACCGGCGCAGTCCTGGCTTATGATTTCCTGAGACGCTACGAGATGGACTGCGAAGAAGCGATCTCAATCATGATGGCCATCGCCAACCACGACGAAGCGGTCGGTGTTCCGGTCAATGCCGTGGCCGCAGCCCTGATCCTCTCCGACAAGGCAGATGTCCACCGGTCACGCGTCACAAACCGGGACCGGACGACTTATGATATCCACGACCGAGTCAATTATGCTGTGACCTTATCGACCTTGACGATCGATGCACAGGCAAAATCGGTGACGCTGGACTTGGAAATCGACACAAAGATCAGTGCACTGATGGATTATTTCGAGATTTTTCTGATGCGCATGAAGATGTGCCGCAATGCCGCGCTGTACCTAAACCTTGATTTCGCCCTGATCATCAACCAGACGCGACTGCTCTGATTGGCTTGTTGTGACTTTTGTGCAGGAAATACGCGGCTGGCAGCGTATATTAAAATTAGGGACTGTATAGAGACTTACTGTTGGCAGTAACATCATGGCAAGAAAGAGGTCGATCGAATCAGCGGTTTAATCCCTGAATCCGTTATTGAAGAAGTCAAAGCCCGCAATGAGCTTGTTGCGGTCGTGGAGCAGTATGTCCGCCTTGATCGGAAAAGCGGCAGCAATTTTTTCGGCCTTTGTCCGTTTCACAAAGAAGCTACACCTTCTTTCAGCGTCTCTCCGGTCAAGCAGATCTATTATTGTTTTGGCTGTCATAAAGGCGGCGATGTCATACACTTTATCATGGATATCGAAAAGTGCAGTTATCCGCAGGCGATCCGGCTTCTGGCCGAGCGGGCCGGTGTCCAGATTCCCGAACCGGATGATGAAGGCTGGCGGCAGCGTAACGAATTGAACAAGAACCTTCAGGCGATTTGCCTCGAGGCAGCCAGGCACTTTTACCGCAACCTGACCGAAGATGCCGGACGAGTGGCCCAGGCCTATATACGCAAGCGTGCCCTCAGCCCGTCAATCTGCAAAAAATTCGGCTTGGGCTATGCCACAGAAGACTGGGACGGTCTTTTACAGCACCTCGCCAGGCTGGGTTACCGGGATGAAACACTGCTGCTGCAGTCTGGCCTCTTCCGACCCAAAAAAAGCGGCGGACTGTACGATCTGTTCCGTCACCGCCTGATGTTCCCCATCTTTGACGCCATGGGGCGCATCATCGCGTTTGGCGGGCGCGTGCTGGATGAAAGCCAGCCAAAATACATCAACTCTCCTGAAACGCCGATATATACCAAAGGGCGCCATCTGTATGCCTTGAATCTGGCTAAAAGCAGCAAGCAGCACCAGTTGGTGATCGTAGAGGGTTATATGGATGCGATCGCCCTGCACCAGGCAGGAGTCGATCAGACGGTAGCCTCGCTCGGAACCGCCCTGACAGAATACCAGGCGCAGCTTCTGCGCAAATACACAGAAAATGTTGTTATCGCCTACGATGCCGATGCTGCCGGCCAGGCTGCGACCTTGCGCAGCCTGGATATCATGTCCGATCGAGACCTCAAGATCACAGTACTTCAGGTTCCCGAGGCGAAAGACCCAGATGAATATATCCGGCTGAATGGACCCGAACGCTTTCATGCCCTGATCGACAAAGCACTGCCGCTTCTGGACTACAAGCTGTCCGTCGC
>JAWSUP010000339.1:0-590 GCA_033549405.1 Bacillota bacterium
GTCGATCTTCCCGGCCAGCCATTATGCCACGACAAACACCAAGATGAAGCAGGCTTTAGTCAGCATCGAAGAGGAGCTGGAAGAGCAGCTTTCGCTGATGCGCAGCAGGGGGCAACTGGTCGAGGCATACCGCCTGGAGCAACGGACCCGTTATGACCTGGAAATGATGCGTGAAACCGGATTCTGCAAGGGCATCGAGAACTATTCAAGGCATCTGGCCGGCCGGCCGGCCGGTTCGCCGCCATTTACCCTGATCGACTTTTTCCCGGATGATTATCTGCTGATCATCGATGAATCCCATGTGACAGTTCCGCAGATCGGCGCCATGTTCAATGGTGACCGATCGCGCAAAGAGACACTTGTCACATATGGTTTTCGGCTGCCGTCGGCGTTTGACAACAGGCCACTGAACTTTTCTGAATTCGAGCAGCGTATGGGGCAGACTGTATTTGTCAGCGCAACGCCGTCCAAGTACGAAGCAGAACACGCAGACCAGGTTGTCGAACAGATTATCCGTCCAACAGGGCTGATTGATCCCGAGATTGCCATCCGGCCGGTTGAGGGTCAGATCGAGGACCTGCTGGCTGAGA
>JAWSUP010000339.1:600-4949 GCA_033549405.1 Bacillota bacterium
AACGCGGCGAACGCTCCCTCGTCCTGACGCTGACGAAGAAGATGGCTGAGGACCTGACGACGTTTTTTAAGGATGAAGGCTTACGCGTTGAGTACCTGCATTCAGATATCGCAACGGTTGAACGCATGAAAATACTCAGGTCACTGCGTCGCGGTGAATTCGATGTTCTGATCGGCATCAATCTGCTGCGCGAAGGCCTCGATCTGCCTGAAGTATCCCTGATCGCCATCCTCGATGCGGACAAGGAAGGTTTTTTGCGCTCGACGACTTCGCTCGTGCAGATCATCGGCCGTGCCGCCCGCAATATCAACGGCCACGTGATCATGTATGCTGACAAGGTTACAGACTCCATGCAGCGGGCGGTTCATGAGACCAACCGGCGCCGCGGCATCCAGCAAGCGTACAATGAAGCCAACCAGATCACTCCTGTCAGTGTTACCAAAGATGTCAGGGACGTCATCGACACCGTACTTGAGGCGACTGCAGAAATCGGCCTGGATGTACGGGTGGCTGAAGATCTGATCGACAACAGGCTTGACCGTCTCGGTTTGCCTGAACTGGAGAAACTGGCAGCCCGCATGGAAAAAGATATGAAGGACGCAGCCCGCAAGTTGAATTTTGAAGAAGCGGCACATCTGCGCGACTTGCTGATCGTCATTCGCGGCCGGATCGGCGGGGCGAAATAACAGCCGCTCAGCGCGGCAATGGCCGCTCGTTTCTGTTATAAATACAACTTTCCCACCCCGCTGTGCGGGTAGGCTTTTCAGGCGCTTCTGTCTGACAAGCAGGTTATGTCAAGAACTTAATTGGTCTCTTTCCCACGGGATTGACCAAGAAAAGTCAATCCCGCGGGAAAGCATTAGAGCAAGTTGGTTCTTGGCATAACCGGAGGAGCTCGCTCCGCAGTCAGACAGCCCGCGCAGCGGAAGAAAGCGCCGAAAAGCCTGTGGTAAAGTTGTGTTATAATCAGTAGTGGAAAACAGGAGCGACACCCATATGCCCTGTTCGAGGAGGAGCCCAGATGTCCCGAGTCCACACGCTTTACCAGCTCTGGTCGGAGCATACCTATTTTGATAAGCAGACGCGGGCAGAGCTTCTGGCTATAGCAGATCAGCCCGGAGAGATCGAGGATCGTTTCTACAGCGACCTGGCTTTCGGCACTGGCGGCCTGCGTGGTGTGCTTGGCGCAGGGACAAACCGTATAAACCAGTATACGGTTGCCCGGGCGGCAGACGGCTTTGCCCGCTCGATCGCCGCACGCGGCCAGGATGCCCGTGAACGCGGCATTGTCATCTCCTATGATTCCCGACATTATTCAGCAGATTTTGCCTTGCTGACCGCACAGGTCTTCGTCGGATATAAAATCCGTGTCCGCTTGTCGGATGAACTGCGACCTGTGCCTCTTTTGTCTTTTGCCATTCGCCGATATGGCGCCGTCGGCGGTGTCATGATCACAGCCAGCCACAATCCCGCCCGTTACAATGGTTTCAAGGCTTACGGAGAAGATGGCGGACAGCTGCCGCCAGAGGAAGCAGATGCCGTTGTGCGCTGCATGGATGAAATCAAGGACATGACGCAGTTGCATTGGCCAGACATACAGCAGGCCCGGAACACTGGCCTGTTGGAGATGATCGGCCCGGAACTGGACCAGACCTACAATGACATGCTGCTGACACTGTCAATCAACCCGGAGGTTGTCCAGCGCCACCAGGATATGAAAATCGTCTACACACCTCTCCATGGCACTGGCAACAAGCCGGTCCGACGCATCCTCGCATCTTTAGGGTTTACAAACGTCATTGTTGTTCCGGAGCAGGAGAAGCCCGACCCGGATTTTCCGACCGTTGACATGCCAAACCCGGAAGAACGGGCAGCCCTGGCCCTGGCCATCGACTTGGCGGACCGGGAAGATGCCGCCCTGGTCATCGCCACTGATCCGGATGCCGACCGCACGGGTCTTTGCGTCCGGACACGTGACGGCTCTTATACAGTCCTGAGCGGCAACCAGATCGGACTTCTGCTGACCGATTACATCCTGTCGACACATCGGGACCGGCAGACAATGCCGGAAAAGCCATTTGTCGTCACGACCATCGTCTCGACAAAGCTGATGCGGCGAGTGGCAGCCCATTACGGCGTCACTTTGTATGAGTGCCTGACCGGGTTCAAGTTCATCGGCGAGATTATCAAGGAAAAGGACGAATGCTCAGATATGCACTTCCTCTTCGGTTTCGAAGAAAGTTACGGTTATCTGGCCGGAACGGATGTGCGCGATAAGGACGGGGTTGTCACCAGCATGCTGATTGCGGAAATGGCAGCTGTGGCGCGGGATCGCGGTTTGACGCTGGCAGATCTGCTGCAGGATTTATATGGCAGATTCGGCTTTGCGGCTGAAAAAACGGTTTCCCTGACCATGGAAGGCAAAGAAGGACTGGACAAGATCCGGACAGTCATGGCGAGCCTGCGCAAGGGGAGGGCAGCGTTTTTTGCCGATCTGCCGGTGCGCGCAATCAATGACTACGACGAACGAATACGAGTCGAAACAAAAACCGGCCGTCAGGACACGCTTGATCTGCCGCAGTCGGATGTGCTTCTGTACGAAATGGACGGACTCGATTGGTTCTGCGTACGTCCATCCGGAACAGAACCTAAGATCAAAATCTATTTCGGCTGCTATGGAGATGATCAAGATCAATGCGACCATTGTCTACAGAAGATTCGTACTCTTGTAGAAACGCACATCCAGGCCGCCATGACAGGTGAACCTTCATGACAACCGGGTCTTTTACGCATCTGCATCTGCACACGGAATATAGTCTTCTCGACGGGGCGATCAGGCTGCGCGATTTGCCTGACCGGCTGAAGGAATTGGGCATGCAGTCCTGTGCCATCACAGACCACGGCGCCTTGTATGGCGTGATCGATTTCTACAACGCGATGATCGCAGCCGGCCTTAAACCAATCATCGGCTGCGAGGTTTATCTGGCGCCCCGCAGCCATCTCGACAAAGAAGCGGGCATCGACAAAGAACCGGCTCACCTGGTCTTGCTGGCCGAAAACCAGACAGGATACCAAAACCTGATGAGGCTGGTCTCGCTGGGCTTTACCGAAGGATTCTACTATCGGCCGCGCATCGACCACGAACTGCTGCGTCAATACAACAGCGGTCTGATTGCCTTGTCTGCCTGCCTGGGCGGCGAAATACCCACTGCGATCCTGCAGCAGGATCCGGAGCGCGCCCGCTCACTGGCACTGGAAATGGAATCAATCTTCGGCCGGGGGAATTTCTTCCTGGAGTTGCAGGACAACGGACTGCCTGAACAGACGATTGTCAACAGCGCGCTCATCCGCATCAGCCGTGAGACGGGCATCCCGCTGGTGGCGACCAATGACTGCCACTACCTGAAAAAGGAAGATGCACGGGCGCACGAAGTGCTGCTCTGCATGCAGACCGGCAAGCGCATGAGCGACGAGGACCGCATGCGCCTGGAAGGAGACGCCTTTTACGTCAAATCACCCCAAGAGATGGAGACTGCATTCGCAGCTGTCCCTGAGGCGATTGCCAATACGGTTCGGATTGCGGAACGCTGCCAGGTGACTTTCCGTTTCGGCCAGATTCACCTGCCAGAGTTTACCGTTCCGGATGGCCAGACGCATGACGGTTATCTCAGGCAGCTGTGCCTGGAAGGCCTTGACCACAGGCTGGAGATCGAACGGCCAGTGCCGCGCCTTCAATATGAACGCCGCCTGGACTATGAACTGGGCGTGATCAGCCAGATGGGGTATACCGATTATTACCTGATCGTCTGGGATTTTATCCGCTTTGCCCGCAGCCGCAACATCATGGTCGGGCCCGGCCGCGGATCGGGAGCGGGCTCCCTGGCCGCCTGGTGCCTCTGGATCACCAACATCGACCCGCTGCAATATGCGCTCATTTTTGAGCGTTTTCTCAATGCCGAACGGGTCAGCATGCCTGATTTCGATGTCGATTTCTGCTACGAGCGCCGCCAGGAAGTGATCGATTATGTCACGGAGAAATATGGCCAGGACCATGTCGCCCAAGTGATCACTTTTGGCACCCTCGCTGCCCGGGCCTGCATCCGCGATGTAGCCCGCGCCCTCGATGTGCCGTATGCGGATACAGACCGGCTGGCGAAGATGATTCCGGGCGGACCTGGCATCACGATCACAAAAGCGCTGGAGAGCAACCCGGAACTGCGCACGGATTACGAAAACAACACGACGACCCGCGAGGTCCTCGATATGGCGATGCGCTTTGAGGGTATGCCGCGTCACGCCTCGACGCATGCTGCCGGTGTGATCATCGCCAATCAGCCGCTCACCGACCT
>JAWSUP010000340.1:0-4904 GCA_033549405.1 Bacillota bacterium
GATACGCCGGCTTTCAACCGGACGATCGGTAGCTACGACATTCTGAAGCATTATCGTCTGAACCTGAACGGACAGCGAACCGATACGCGTCAGCTCACGCTGAATCAAAGGCAGTATCCCGTTCATGACTACAACCACAGCAGCATGTTCCTGGACCAGAATGTCGCCGATCTGGTCCCGCCGGATGCCGAGTGCCAGGAGACTGCCCAGATAGTCCCTGTGGCTGACCTGTCTGCCAAAAGTCGATACCTGCAAATCCACCGCGGACAATGTCTGGCTCAGCTCCTCATCGGGCAAACCGCTGCTGGAAAGATATGACGGCAGCATGAAACAGACTTTTCGTTCCGCCCCTTCATAGCCTCCGTTGAAGATAAAATGTTTCTGGTTTTTGCGCAGCCAGGCAATCGCCTCAGCCTGTTCGGCAGGTGTCAGAAACGTAGTATGTGTCAGGCAATCCTGACGGATTGATTGCATCGCAAGGTCTTGCAGACGGTCGATCAAATGGCTTTCCATCGATCAGCCGGCCTCTTCTTTGTCATAAAGCGCGATAATGTACGGGTGATTGGCATCGTATGTTGTCAGCTTCTGCGGGTTTCTTGCGATCCGGCAGGTTCTGACAGATTGCCCTTTCATATTTCGGTTGAGATCTCCCAGTTGCGCTGCATAACTGGCTGCCAGTTCCGCCAGCTCCCTTACCGTCTCTGGCTGCTGCGCATACAGGTTATGGTTTTCTGAGATATCCTTCTCCAGGTTGTACAGTTCACTGACAGCCTTGCCCTTGCGATACAAATGCAGCTTCCATTGGCCGGAACGGATGGCTTCCAGGAACGAACCGGCGTCTGCGGTTGGCCCTGAACCGAAGTAGACAAAATCCTTCCTTGGACTGGCATCTCCGGTCAGCAGGATATCTGCTAGGTCGTGTCCGTCGATCGGCAGCCCGGTTAAGGGCTCACCGCCGATCAGGTGTGCCAGGGTCGGCAGCAGGTCCAGGTTGGCCGCCATTGCCGAAGTTGCCGTTCCGCGCAGCGCAGGCTGGAGTCCTGCCGGCCAGGAAAAGATAAACGGCACGCGCTGTCCGCCTTCCCAGGTTGTGTTTTTGCTGCCGCGCAAAGGCGCGTTGCTCGGTCCTTCGATTGGCCGGTCCGGATCGTAATAGTCCTGGCCGATGCCGCCGCGAGACCCATTGTCCGATGTGAACATCAGGATCGTATTCTCATACTGATTCAGGCGTCTGAGCTCATGGACGATCACAGACAATGCCCAGTCGACTGCAGCCACACAAGCGCCATAGTCCCCATTTTTTGATGCATCGACAAAGCATTGGGCAGCATACAGTGGCAGATGGACATGCATATGCGCCAGATAAAGGAAAAACGGTTCCGGCGAACCGTCGCGCAGAAAACGAACGGCCTGCTCGACATACCGCTCGGTCAGGCCGCGCTGATCCGGCTGCTCTTCCAGAATCTGTTCATCCAGCAGCAGCGGCAACGGCGGATATCGCATATGGTCGGTTCTGCCGGCCTGCATACCCATATCATTGCTGTACGGCAATCCATAGTAGTGGTCGAAGCCGAATCGGGTCGGCAGACTCTCTGGTTGATCGCCGCAATGCCATTTACCAATAATCATCGTCCGGTAGCCATTATCTTTAAAAAGGCGGGGCATCGTGTATTCATCAGGATCCAGGCCAAAGGGATCGCCGGGAAACAGCACCCGGTTGATGGACACATGCGGCGGATAACAGCCAGTCATCAGGGCGGCTCTTGATGGCGAACAGACCGGGGACGCCGCATAAAAGGAAGTGAAGCGCAACCCCTCACCGGCCAGCTTGTCGATCGCAGGTGTCTGGTTAACCGGACTGCCATAGCAGCCGAGATCACCATACCCCAGGTCGTCGCAGTTAATGAGAATAACATTTGGCTTTTTCATCAGGTTCACCACTTTCCATGTTCTGGTCAGACTGTGCTTTTACGATTAGAGCCTGTCTGACAGCTGGCTTTACACAGGTTCTCCTGGCTGAGCACGATTAATTAAGGATACCAGGTAGCGCGACTTCATCTGGTTGCTGGCCATGATCTGCTTTGCCGGCGGCAGGCGAAGGATAGCGCCGAGAATCGCCGCCATAGCCCGATGGCTCAGGTGTGCCTGGTTGTCGAAAATCAGGTTTTGCAGCCTGCCCCGTTCAATCGCCATCAGGACGATCCGATGGACACTGTTAACCGGCGTGATGATCTGTTGATTTCTGCGCTTAAGACGCAGAGCGCCATGCGTCGGGCAGGTGCGGACACAGACCGCACAGCCGAGGCAGACCCGTTCATCCAGCCGGGCGATCTTGCGGTTGGGTCTGGCCGGGTCGTTGGCCGACACCAGGCCCATGGCCTCGACCGGACAGGCCTGGACGCAGCGGCCACAGCCGGTGCAGCTGTCCTGATGCACTTCAGGTAGATATTGGGTTGTTTCCACTGGATGCATCAGGCCGAATTTACGCGCAGCCGTGAGGGCTTCGCAGCAGCACCCGCAGCAATTGCAGATAAAACTGGGCTGACGCTGCACGTTCTCACCAAACTGAACCAGATTGTGTGCATACGCCGTGTCAAGCAGATCAAGGCACTCGGAGGATTCGACCCGGCGGGCAAAGCCGTGCCGGATCAGGGCATCTGCCGTATCGCCGAAGGTCATGCAGATGTCCATGGGAGCCTGGCAGGCGCCGACAGTATGTGACGCCTTATGGCGGCAATAGCACATGCCGACGGCAATATGCCGGGCCTGGTGCATGACGGAGCTGGCCCGCTCATAGTCAAGCACATGCAAGGTGTTGTCGTCCGGAAGGGCTGCCTCATTGACAAAAGCCCGACCAACCGGGGTGCCGTCCCTGACCATGAGATCGCGGATAAAATCTTCCTCGACTGTCACATATTGGTAAAACATCTCGCTGAGCAATTTCTGGTCGACATCGTCGCGCAGCCGCATCAGTGAAAACTCAAAAAACCCGGCCATCGGCGGCGGCAGCATATACAGGAGTTCATCGCCTTTCAGGACATCGAGCAGCAGGCATTTATCCGCGAGGTGTTCCAGCCGTTTACGCGCCTCAGTTAGCGGTATCTTCCAGGAAGCTGCCGCCCGCTTCGCCGTAAACGGCCGGATTGGCACTTGTGAAAGCCAGGCTGCCTCCTGCTCGGTTACCAGAACACGCAAGGTCTGAAAAAGCAGTTCGGTCGGCGGAGCTCCCTGAGGAAACTGGTTGAGCCTTTCTGCAAAGCGGCGATAACCATCTTTGGCTGTATGATGTGCCATCCTGACCTCCCTGTGTCTTGCCAGATTAATCGGCCGTTCCGCCGGTGCGGCGGCAGCTTGCCTGTTTATCTATCGCGCGTGCTGATGATCTGTTTCCCTGATTATACTGTTTCCCCTGAAATCCTCACAGGGGGGTGTTCAGGCTGCCAGCCTTCATCCAGCGGCAGATCCGCTGTTCTATAAGGTCGACCACGCTGAACAGCAGAAGACCCAGGAGACCGAGTGCAAGGATACCGCTGAACATATTGACGTAGTTGACCATCAGCCAGCTGTTCATGATGAAATAGCCTATTCCGTAGGTTGTGGCAAAACTCTCGGCGAAAAAGAGGACAGAGATACTTACACCGATGCTGATCCGCACTGCCGTGAGGATTCTGGGCGTGACAGCCGGCAGGATCAGGTGGCGGTACAGCGCCCGCCGTCCCAGGCCGAGTGAAAGAACCGAATGGAACAGGGGCGGCGGTATCTCCCGGACACCGTCACGGGCGGCAATGATGATCTGGAAGATGACAATGATGACGATCAGGATGATCTTGGGCGAATCGCCCAGCCCGAACAGAATCAGAAGAATCGGCAGAAAAGCGATCTTGGGCAAGGGATACAGAAGGTACACGACCGGCGTGATTAACTGATCCGCCTTCTTATTCAATCCGATCCAAAGGCCAATGATGCCGCCGGACAAAGTCGATATCAGCAGCGATGCCAGGATGCGATACAAGCTCACTGCCAGGTGCCGGCCGATTCGGGGCAGCAGAACCACCAAGTTGACCACAGTCTGCCACGGGGACGGGATAACGGTTTTGCCAACAACAACATGAAGTATAATCCAGAACAGCACAACACTGAGCACCGCATAAATCAGGCGACTGGCCGGGAATGACAGCCATTGCAGCCCCGGCTTTGATTTCTGCCAGAGCAGGGGACGATCAGGTGTTTTCGTCATAGAGCAGCCTCCTGATCTTACGGCACAGGTTGTAAAACGCATCTGTGTCGCGAACCTGGGTGATTCCAAAATATGGGTTGTCAATTGAATGCCGGATGCAGCCCTGGCCCATGATCACAATCTTTTGGCCAAGGAAAGCAGCTTCTTCTATGCTGTGGGTCACCAGGACCAATGTCAGGTTTTGCTTGCGGCAGATACCGAGGACAAGATTCTGGATACTCTCCCGAGTTACGGTATCAAGGGCGGAGGAGGCCTCATCCATCAGGAGAAGATCCGGCTCCAGCACAAGGGCTCGTCCGATGGCCACGCGCTGACGCTGCCCGCCGCTCAGCGTACCGGGAAATTTTTCTGCCTGATCGAGAATCCCCAAGTCCGACAGAACCCGATCGGCCTTGTTGCGGCTATCTGACTGTCCCAGTCCGCGAGAGCGGAGCGGGAACAGCAGATTTTGTCGCACCGTTTTCCAGGGCAGCAGACCATAGTCCTGCAAAATAAGGCTGGTGCGGCTGCGTACGGCTGTCAGCGGTTCACCATCGATCAGGATATGTCCTGACAGCGGAAGAACCAGTCCGGACAAGGCATACAAAAGGGTTGTCTTGCCGCAGCCTGAAGCGCCGATGACGGCACAGCTGACACCGCGTTCCACCCGCAGGGAAAAGCCCTGCAG
>JAWSUP010000341.1:0-4887 GCA_033549405.1 Bacillota bacterium
GTATGGCACACTGCGTGATTTCGAGTCGTCTCTTGAAGAGGCGGCCGGCAGGAGCAGCGACCGCCAGATGACCATCGATCAGCTGGTTCAGGCCTATATTCCCGGCGATGAAAAAGCAGAACCGGCTGTAGCTCCTGAGATAATTGACAGGACAGAACCGACGGACAAAACGGAACCGATGGACGAAGAAACCGTCATCGCAGTTTCCGGCGCCTTGTTTGGTGACGATGATGAGCCCGTTCACGATGCTGAAGAGACAAAGTCCAGTGAATGAATGGGGCATTATGGGTATTATTGTCTGAAAATTGTCTGAAACATGTGATCTTGGATAACTGAAAGGTTGAGTATTGTGGCGCAATTGCGGGTAATAACATTAAGCCAAATGGGCAAAACAAAGCGTATGAACGCTGATTGTTTTCTCAACGGCAGCTATGTACCCGATCTTTTCGACTTGGAATCGTCAGGACATGACAACTTTGACAGCAAACTGACAACGACAGACAGACGGACTGTCTGCCTCGCTGTTTTTAGCGGGAAAGGTGATGCATCTTCTGTTGAGTCGGCCTCCTGGATGGCTGCAAAAGCGCTAAAGTCTGAAATCAGCCGATTGGCTCTTCTGGACTTGCCGTTAATCGATTCATTGATGCAACGTTATACCAACCACATCAGTGAACGAATCAGAGAGGTGTTGCAAACTGACAATTCAATGAATGAAACAGGTACAACCTTTGCCTGTTTGTGTCTTCGCGGCAATCAGGCTGCTGCTTACAAGCTTGGCGATTGTCGCGCTTATCTTTGTCGTCAGTCACAGCTCATGTTGATGACAAAAGAATCAATAAATAAGACAAAAAAAGACGCAGCCAGTTCATCAGATTACCTGGGTATGCCTTCAAACGTAAAACCGCTTTCCTGCAATGCAAGCGGCATCTATACACTTCAGGATCAGGATTGTTTTTTACTCTGCAGCGAGAGTCTGACCGATCACATTGATGATCCGACGATCCGATCCTGTCTGAATTTCGAAAATCCACAGCATGCCGCAGCCCAGTTGATGTCACATGCGTGTGCACATGGTTGTCAGAGAAACATAACATTCACAGTTGTCAGATGGTCTGAAAAAGAACCGTTGCAACAGACTCGTGTGGTTGATGCTGGCGGCTTGAGTTATCAACAAACGCCAAATCCGCGCATAGAACATGAGCACAAGGTTTTCCAGATCGCTGCGGAGAAACATAAGATCAAACCAGAAGCATTTAAGCTGAGCCATATCAATTTTTGGCAAAACATTCCGTTTTGGCTTCAGGTTCTTAATCTGATCGCACTCCTGGGGATCATCTTGTTTCTTATCTGGCTGATATGGGGTTAGAAATAGTTTAATCCAAGGTTGTTTGGATAAACGCTTGATATGGCTGCTTATGAGCGAAAACATGCCTGTGCGTTATCCATACTCTGAATAGCTTCTGTCTTATAATAATTCGTTCTGTGAGCATAAATCAGGTTGATCTATTGCCGAGCTTAAATTATAATCATATCTGGTGGATATTCGACTTGAGTATTCCGCCGGATTGTGACGTGATAACTGGCAATTGCTATAGGGCGTTCTCCAGAAGGCGGATGCGAACTAAAAAATGAGGTGAATTGAATGGGTTCTCAAGAGAAGATGACCGGGTATATCGCAAAGCGAGCCTCCATGGACGCTGCCCGAGCCGTGACCGACACATGCCGTCGGCGGATCGGGCAGTTGTTTGACCAAGAGAGCTTTGTCGAACTGGATTCCCTGGTCACAGCCCGTGGCCTGACTTTCGGGCCTGCAAGACCGAAAGTGGCCGGCGACGGAGTTATAACAGGCTATGGTACCATAGATGGTCGCCTGGTGTATGCTGCCGCCCAGGATCCGGACTTATATGGCGGTTCGATAGGGCAGATGCATGCCGGTAAAATTGCCAAGGCGCTGCAGCTGGCCTGTGAAGCGCAAGTCCCGTTCATCGGACTTTACGATACCGGCGGAGCCCGCATCGAAGAAGGCATCCTGGGTCTCGAAGGACTGGGCACGTTGCTTGCGGCTATAGATGACGCATCGGGACAGATCCCCCTGATTGCTGCCGTATTCGGCCCCTGCGCCGGCGGCGCTGCATTTGCCGCAGCCGGCAGTGATTTTGTCCTGATGGCTCAAAAAGGCTCCGGAGTTTTCATGAATGGCCCGATGGTCATATCTGCTGTGGAAAACAAAACCATCAGTGCAGCCGATATTGGCGGAGCCGCCATCCATGCGACCCGGACAGGACTGGCCATGTTGACGGCAGATGATGAAAGCGGACTGTTGAATCAGATAAAGCAACTGCTGCCGTATGTGCCGGACAGTTGTGTCGGCTTCTTACAGCCATCAGTCGACCCGGATGATCCCAATCGAACCGATGGACGGCTCGATGAGATTGCAGCAAACCTGGACAGCGGGTATGATATGCGCGAAACGATAGGACTTGTTGTCGATACCGGCAGCTTCCTTGAGCTTTCATCGGCTTATGCCCCCGGACTGGTTACCGGTCTGGCAAGACTGGGCGGAACGACAATTGGCATCCTGGCCCAGGCAGAAACACGACTGGATCTGGCCATGGCCAAAAAGGCGATGAAAATTGCCGGCCTTTGCGAGCGACTGAACCTGCCATTGATCAACCTTGTTGATGCAGAAGGTTTTGCCATTAGTTTGGCTGAAGAACAGGGAGGCATTGTTCAAAGCGGCGCCGAACTGATGCAGAACCTGTTGCAGATGACTGTTCCCCGCATCAGCGTAATCATCGGCAAAGCGATCGGTACCGCTTACCTGATGTTTGGCGCGAAAAGTTGCGGAGCAGATCTGGTTTATGCCTGGCCGACAGCTGAAATTGCTGTCGTCAATCCGGATACTGCTGCACACATCATCTATCGCAAGGAAATCGCCGCATCTGAGGACCCCATTTCAGCCCGCAAGGATTTTGTCCGGCAGTATGCGGAAGATATAGCCAGCCCTTATATAGCAGCTTCTCTTGGTCATGTTGATGAAGTGATCCTGCCGTCCGCGACCCGGCCGCGCTTGATCAGTGCCCTGGATATGCTGACGACCGCTTATTAATAGATGGAGGACAATGAAATGAAAAAATACGTCATAAAGGTCAATGGAATCGCTTATGAAGTTGAGGTTGAGGAAGCATCTTCGACGACATCAGCGCCTGTCGCAACACCAACCGCTTCGGCCGCCCCGGCCCCTGCCGCTAAAGCCCCGGCTGCTCCGGCCGCCCCGGCTGCTCCAGCCCCCAAACCGGCTCCTGCGCCGACAGCTGGTGCCGGTGAACAGATTACTGCTCCGATGCCTGGTACGATCCTCAACGTGTCGGTTAATGTCGGACAGACCGTAAAGAAGGGTGAAGTCCTGTGTATCCTGGAAGCCATGAAGATGGAAAACGAAATCGTGGCGCCCAGAGACGGTGTCGTCGCAGGCGTCAACACCAGCAAAGGTGCATCGGTTAATGCCGGTGATCCGCTGGTTAGCCTTGAATGACCCTGAGAGAGGAGCAACAATCATGGCAAATGTAAAAATAACGGAAACGATCCTGCGCGATGCGCATCAGTCTTTGGCAGCGACGCGCATGACGATCGAAGATATGCTGCCAGCCCTCGAGGACCTCGATGCTGTTGGTTATAACGCGCTCGAGTGCTGGGGTGGCGCTACATTCGACTCGTCGATGCGTTTCCTCAATGAAGATCCATGGGAGCGGTTGCGCAAAATCCGTGCCGCCTGCCCGAAAACGAAGCTGCAGATGCTCTTGCGTGGTCAGAATCTATTGGGTTACAAGCACTACGCCGACGATGTTGTCGAATATTTTGTCGCCCGTTCAGTGGCAAACGGTATCGATATCATCCGCATCTTTGACGCACTTAATGATTACCGCAACATCGAAAAATCGATGAACGCCTGCCGTAAGGAAGGCGCACACGCCCAGGGCTGTATCGCCTACACCATCAGCCCGTTCCATTCTGTAGAGAAATTTGTGACCGATGCCAAACAGCTTCAAGAGATGGGAGCCGACTCGGTTTGCATCAAAGACATGGCCGGACTGCTGCTGCCATATGAGGCGTTCAAGATGGTCAAGGCCATGAAAGAGACGCTCAGTATTCCGATTGAGCTGCATACCCATTACACGAGTGGTGTCGGATCTATGACCTATCTCAAGGCGATCGAGGCAGGATGCGATATTGTGGATACGGCCATCAGCCCACTGGCCATGGGTACCTCGCAGCCTCCGACGGAACCACTGGTTGCGACGCTTGCAGGAACAGAATATGACACCGGGCTTGATCTGATTAAGCTGACCAAAGTTGCGGAGCATTTCCGCAGCGTTCGCGAACGCTTTATTGCTAATGGCTTGATCAGCCCCAAAATGCTTGGCGTCGATGTCAATGCCCTGATCTACCAGGTGCCGGGCGGCATGCTGTCAAACCTTGTTTCCCAGCTGCAGCAGGCAGGCAAAGAGGACCAGTATTACGATGTCCTGGCTGAAATACCACTGGTCAGAAAAGACTTCGGCTATCCGCCGCTGGTCACGCCGAGTTCGCAGATTGTCGGCACTCAGGCTGTCATGAATGTCATAGCCGGAGAGCGTTACAAGATGGTTCCCAAAGAATCCCGTGCGGTCGTCAGAGGCGAGTATGGCAAGACACCGGCACCCATCAACAGCGAGATCCAGAAAAAGATCCTCGGTGATGAAGAGCCGATCACATGTCGCCCGGCAGACTTGATAGAGCCTGAGCTTGACAAGATTCGGGCACAGGCTGCAGAATATGTGGAACAGGAAGAGGATGTGCTGACCTATGCCATGTTCCCGCAGGTTGCCGAGAAGTTTTTTAAATGGC
>JAWSUP010000342.1:0-4867 GCA_033549405.1 Bacillota bacterium
ATAGCGTCAGCCGGTGAAAAAGCCTGGACGGCCAACGCTTCGCGATACTGCCACTCAAAACAGAAGACCGTGCTCCAGTTGAGACGAACGATCGGTATTGGCGCACCTTTGTACTGGAACGCATGCTTACAGTGCTTCAACATGCCCGGACTCGTCAGGATCCCGTCTACCGAAGCGTCGATGGACTTGACAACCTCCGGCAGATCTTCCATCCCGGGAATCGGTCCGTCCATGTAACCGTGGTCAACCGCGATGATGACCGCATTTTCATTGTTTGAGAAGAGCTTACCCATCCTGATCTCGTGTCCTGATAATGACATGCTGCTTCCTCCTTCTATGTTGCTGATTGCATCGGCAAAAAGTCGTTTTGAAAAATCTGTGTATAGCGCTCGTGGATCTCCTGATCTGGTAAAAGCCATGTTCGCTGGCTCTGCATTTGCTCTGCCGCTTCCCGTTCATCCGCAAAAATGCCGACACCGCAGCCAGCCAGGATAGCTGCGCCGACCGCTCCGGATAGTGGTCCGTTGATGACCGATATCGGTTGCCCGAGCACGGCGCAGACGATTTGCGACCAGGTTGCATTTTCAGCGACGCCGCCGACCATGGACAGGCGGGAAACATCCATCCCCGCCTCTTTCATCTTACTCATTTTCGCTGCCAGCAGGAAGGCCGTTCCTTCCATCAGGGCACGCGCGATGTTTGGGCGCGTGTATCTGGAAAAGTCAGTCGATTCATCGGTCTTGTCAAGGTTGATGATCAATCCATCCGCACCGGCCGGCGCCTGACTGGCCAGTTGTGTGAATACAGCGAGGCGGTCTGCCCCATCTGAAATCCAGCGCCGGATCAGACTGTCAATTTTTCTGGATATGGCCGGCAGGGATGCCATACCGCCCCACAAGCCTTTTTCGCGTAAAAACGGATCACATAATAGTTTCTGCTTCAGCAGGTTTTCCCGATCCTCCACTGGCAGGAAAAGCACCCAGGATGTTCCGGCTGAAAGCAGCACTTGTCCTTTACTCAAGACAGCGCTACCCCGGGCAGCGCAGGGATGGTCGAATGCGCCCAGGATAACGGGCAGGCCTGCCGGCAGACCGGCTTCAGCAGCAGCCTGTACTGAAACGCGGCCGAGTGTCGCAGCGGTCTCCCTGATTTGCGGCAGCCTGTCCGGATCGAAACCCAGTGCGTCCAGATAGGGCTGATGCCACTGCTGCCGGACCTGGTCCTGCAGGTAGAAGGTCGTTGCCGTCGACGGATCGATGCCCCATTGGCCGGTCAACCGGTAGAGCGCATAGTCTGTACTCAGGCAGATTTTATCTGCCTCCTGCAGCACATCTGCCTGATGAACCTTGAGCCAGGCCAGGTGAGCCAGGGGAAAGGAGCGCAGGAAAGGCCAGCCGACGATCCGGTGGGTATCAGACAGGTCAACATTCTCAAAGACGGTTTCCATTTCATGCGTAACCCGCTGGTCCAGCCAGCTGATGGCCGGGCGGAGCGGTCGTCCGCTATGACCGACCAGAACGGTGTTGCCGCTGGCTGAAGCCATGCTCAGGCCTATCAGTTGCAAATCCGCCGGCACGTGAGACACCAAGTGACGGGTCAGTGATGCCAGTTTGTCATAAAACAGGTCTGCATCAAATTCACAAACCGGTCCTTCAGTCTGATAAACCATAGCGACCGAACCGGACGTGACAATCTGGCCGAACTGGTCGATGACGACCCCTTTGAGCATGCTGGTCCCCAGATCGAGACCGATTAAGCCATACCGATGATTGCGCATCGTGAATCTCCTGCTCATGCCTGCGCCAGCAATTCGACCTGCCAGCCCATCGCTTCGCCAAAAAGCTGGATCAGGCGCATGTCTGTGTCATAGACAGCCACCGAGTGGTGTGTTCCGCCCAGGCGGCTGTAGTCGGCCAGGTACTTTTCAAGTGGCAGCTGTGGTTTGAACCAGCCGCGAATACTGAAGCGCAGATCATCATCATTTTGTGCTTTCAGCATGGTCCCCGGTGAGAGGATGAGACGGAACAGGCCGTCTCCGACCGGAGCCAGGTTTACAAGTGTCGCATTACCAGGCCTAAAAGCACCAAAGGCAGCGACCGTAGGTCCCACATCGGTGTATTTGAATGCAATTTCCGCCAGCACCGGCTGTCCGTCCAGCAAGTCGATGTTCGCTTCACCCATATGGCTCAGGAACACGCTGCCATTACGCCAGTCCGGGCAGAACATTTCGACGAAAGAGACAGCTGGTGTCACCGTTGCCAGGATGCTCATCAGGGAAGCTGTCAACACATCTCCTTCACCGGCATAACCTGTTCCGCGCGCCATGGCCTGGCTGATTTCCAGAAAGGGCATGGCTGTAAAATGCGACTGTTTATCGACATCCATGAAGTTGATGGAGAAGCCCGACAGCTGCTCGTCGACCAGCCACCGGCGCAACGCAAGCCCCGCGATGGCAGCTTGGCGCAGAACAGAGTCATTGCAGGTGCGCTGGCTGAAATCCTTGACGATCTGAGCGATTTCAGCCAGGATGTCTGATTCCGCAAGCTGTTCGATGATCGTTTTAATCTGGGCGAAATGGCCCTGTACGACGGAAAAGCCCAGATCGTTCCGGATGCTGGCTGCGGAAACTGCAAAATCGCCCATGCCCGGGAAAGACTGGCCCAGCAGTCCGATCCTCAGCTTTCGCCAGGCATTGCGCATGGCTGCGGCCATGGCATGCCTGCTGATGCGCTCCAGAACATCGCCCTGCCAGTGCCCTGCTTCAATGGCAAATGTTTTCCCCCGCCGGATCAGCAAATTGCAGAGGTCCTGGACGCCATGAATCCCATGATTGGAGAGGATCTGCTCCGCCTTTTGATCAGGCCTGAACGCTGCGGCCGGTGTCGTATCCAGCACGATCACGGGCAGATGCGTAGCGGCCAGCACATCGGCTGACTCCAGGGATGGCGAATAGGCCAGATGCAGGGTCACGATGGCATCTGCCAGCTGTTCTTCGAACAGCTGAACAGCTGCCTGGAATTCCGCGCGAACGCAGCACGGCCTGGCAGAGATAACCTCAATGCCAAGTTCGGTCATCGCGTCTGCAATCGTCAGTACAAAAGGCTCCAAACGCGTCCGCAATTCAGGCAAGGCTTCATCGTAGAGCTTGATATAAAAGGGGAGCAGTCCGATCTTCGGTGTCAGCATTTCGCGATTCCCCCCAGCAAATCATTGGCATTGCCATAGAAGATGTCAGCAAAATCAACCCGTGACAGGCCGGCTTTCAGGCCAGCCTGGATCATGGCAGACAGCTCTTCGTAGAGAAAAAAGGTGATATCCTTCTCTGTTACCGGATCCACCTCACGCATGTGGCTGTCCTGCGAAACATCGCCGTACAGGCCTTTCGGGACCACATTGATGTAGCGTCCGTCCTCGCAGATTCGGGTGGAGCGCATGCGTGTGATCGGCAAGTCGGAGCCAAACAAGATTCGTTTGCTCCCCACAGCCTGGATCAGCTGGTAAAACACTTCGCTGTTGGTGTTGGCGCTGAAGTCAAACAGCAGCTGTGTATCGGCCAACTGCTCCAGCGCCTGGCCGACATCTTCCACGCAATAAGCCCGGCCGACATGGGCGACAATGAGCTTGATATGAGGATAACGCCGGTCAATTTCCAGTAGTTGGGCGATGTTGACAACATCGCGCAGGCGCTTGTCGCGCGGAATGTGCAGCATCACGATCAGGCCCAGCTGGTCGATCACCTCAAGCTGATGTGGCGGCAGGAAGTCATAGATGCGCAATTCATCTTCAGGCAGATAAGCCGGAGCATAGTTGAAATAGACTTTGCAGCCGTGGAACTTGCCTGCAGTCAACAAGGCGTGCAGTTCACTGGCGCCCCAGTGCGGCTCGATCAGTGCTAAAGCCGGTAAGCCATGCGCCTGTGCCGCTTGCCGGACGTAGTTATTCTGTTTTTCCGTATCATACTGGCGGCCAGGAAAACCGAAAACCAGCGGTTTGACCTGCTTGTCAGGAAAAAGAGCCTGATAAGTCCAGAGCAGGTCTTCGACCGAATTTTCTGCAGCGACGCGGGACGGCCAGGTAACACCACGCTGCACCTCTATCTGGCCTGCTTTTTGAAAAGACTGCTTCCAGATATGCGTGTGCACATCAATCATCTGCGGTGGCAGATATCGGGCAAGCTGTTCCTGATAATAAGCCTGGTCGTGTTCATAAATGGGGAAAAGTGATTGCATGCGCGTGCTCCTTTATAGACCGTGTACGTTAACGCTACGATTTGACTATAAAGGTTTGTCAAATAATTGTCAAGTAAGGGACTGCTTAGAAATTAGTTGGTCTTGTCTCTCGAAAGATTGACCTGTTGACTGTGCTTGTGATCCCCAGGAATCCAGGTTAAGATCATCGAGGTCGGGTTTTCAAAAACCATCTCTCCGCCAATCTGAGGAAGGATGTCGGTCCAGCTTTTTTGATGAGATTCGTGGGTTAACATGGGCACAAAACCAATCCTTAAATACGTTTTTATAGCTGGAATCCTGTAAGCATCGGTTGTCAGAACTGCAAAATGCCGTCCTTCCATTTTCATCTGATAGAGTGCTGCCAGACAAACTTGTGCACCAAGGCCACGACCAGCATATGCTTTCAGGTTACCAACCATATGTAGCGTTCCGACTGATTCTCCATTAGTCGATTGATGCCAGGCAGACGCTGTTGCGACAGGGCTGTCCTGATAACAAATGAATTTGACCCGTTCCGGTTTGAATGCCGGATCACCATGCATTTCTTTCATAAAATCATGCGTTCCGCCAAACGAATCATTAATAACTCAACTTTCCCACTTGCAACAACAGGTATGTACATTGATAAATTAATATAG
>JAWSUP010000343.1:0-4804 GCA_033549405.1 Bacillota bacterium
GCTTCTGGGGCATACCTGGTTCGGCGCAGGTTTCCCGGCCCCGGGCGGCTCTTTCGAAGGGCTGACCATAGGTGACTACATCGAACCGCCGATCTCGAACATTTCGCCAGCATCTCCGCTTGTGCTTTATACGCGGGGCACTTCGATCAGTCAGACGTTCGCTGCCTCTTATGAGAATCATGGATTGGTTTCATATGCAGCTTTAGCTGTCGACGCGAATGCTCCTTTGTCCCTGGATCTATCAAGCTTCTCCGAAACCCTTGCGCTATCCCTGGGAGAACACACGGTCACCCTGTCCATCAAGGATGCCGCAGGCAACGAAGTAGCCAAAACCTGGCTCGTCACCGTCATCCAGGACCTGGTGACACCTGCCGTAACTGGCATCGTTCAAAACCAGAAATTCACCGTGGGCAGCCCGATCACCGTCAATATCTCAGACAGCCTGAGCGGCGTGGACTGGGACTCGCTCCAGGTCACCTTCGACAATAAAGACATAGCCGCCACGATTACGATGACCGCAGACGGGTTTATCATTCCTGCAAGTTTGCTGAAAAAGGGTGACCACACCATCACCATATCGGTGAGTGACCATATCGGCAACATCACGGTTGTCAAATATGAATTCAAGGTAAAATAGCAGGCCTGCCCTTTTCCATAGCGCAAGCCTGACAGCCAGCGGTAAAGGATCTGCATCCAACGACAGCTTATCATGGGATCAAGCGATTCCTGACTCAGCAGGAACTACCCAATGGACGGTACACGGCTTGAGGCACACAAACATCCTTGGGCAACATTTGGGCAACAATTTCTCGAAAAACGTCCTAAAATGACCTATATCTACCTAATTCCCGAGAAGAGCAAATCCCAGAAACGCCCTATCCATGGGGTTCTACCTATAACCACCTAAAGCCGCCTAAGGTCCCGGGGTCCACTCTTAATCAGTGGGTCCCGGGTTCGAGTCCCTGAAGGCGCACCACAAGAAAGCCCTGAGATCGTTACATCTCAGGGCTTTTACAACTAATTTCAACTATTTGTCGATAACAAGCGTGACTTCGTCATGTTTAAAGTTAAGTGCATTCAGTATCTACTTCTGAATTAGTAACATTACGACGGTCAGTTAACGCATTGTACCAATACTTTGGGAATCCCAAGGCTGCAATATCTACGAGATGCCGATCATCCACAGGGTGCCGAATTTGTCCCGGAGACTGCCGAAATAGTCGCCCCAAACCTGGTCAGCCATCGGCATTTCGATTTCACCGCCATCAGATAAGGCCGTGAAAAGCCGGTCAGCTTCTTCTTTGCTGTCAGGTTCGATAAAAATATAGCTGTTGTTGCCTTGATTCAGCTTCATGCCCATCGATTCCAGACTGTCGCTGGCCATGAGTGTGTTTTTACCAATAGGCAGGCTGATGTGCATGATTTTTCCGGCATCCGCTTCGGGAATCGTTTCGCCTTCCATCGGCATATCCCTGAAACGGACAAGTGATGAAAATTCACCGCCGAAAACAGATTTATAAAAATTAAATGCGTCTTCTGCATTGCCATTGAAATTGAGATATGTTTCCAGTTTCATAAAAACCACTCCTCGCTGATCCGTAGATCAGTTGCTATGCGTTTGGCATGTGGCGTACAAGGCAAATATATGTTTTTAAGATAGCATGCAACCGGTCAAAGAGTGAAAACGTATGTTACAAACATTAAACCGTCATTTCATGATGCCATCGTGTTCCTTCAGGTCAGCAGCCTATGAAATGAACTGCAAATGGCACGTCTGATGACGACGTTATTCTGCGAAGATATCGGCAGTGGGCACTTCCAGTCCTAGAAAATGGATGGACTTGACCACATCCGGATACTTGAACAGGGTTAGTTCTTCAAGTTGCTTGTCAACAAAATAGTATAACGTGACCTTCCGGTCTCTGGGGTCAACGATCCAATACTCATCGACTCCGCCGTCAAGGTACACATTCAGCTTCTTAACCTGATCCTTTCCTCGGGTGCCCGGTGACAATATCTCGACGACCAGAGCGGGTATGCCCGTATAACGGTCTTTCGCGTCACGCTGGTCCATATAATCACAAGATACAAGAAGATCCGGCTCGACGACATTCTTGCTTTTCAGCTCCTCATTTTCCAGTGTGACATCAAATGGCGCTGAAAATACACGACATTTCTTTCCCATAAACCATTTAATTAATTGAGTGTATATATTGGAATGAATCATCTGATGCGACATTCCCGGTGAAGTCATCAGATAGATCACTCCATCGATGTACTCATATCGCTCTTCGCTGTTCTCTGTTATCCTGCAAAACTCATCATAGGTGACCCGTTTGCCGGAATACGCATAGGCTGCGCTGCCATCCTTAAGCATCAGATATCTGTCTGACGGATCTTCATAAGCATCGAGTTTCGCTACGACCCGATCATTCTTCGTGATAAAAACGGTTTCTTCTTTGCATTTTTCCAGGTACTTGCCAAAATAGTTCTTCATGTCTGTTGCACTGACTTTCATATGACACCTCCTGAAACATGATAGCTTTATTATAGCATAAAAATAGCTTTCAACAATAGCCATTAAGCATTACAAAAAAAGCTATTATTCATGCCTGGTTCGTCAATACTTCAGGAAAGAGGGCCGTTAATTTAGCGATAATTCCTGATCACAACAAGAAAACAAAACCTTTGCTTAGCATTTTTCTGATCTGAAGCAGCAAGGCCAAGAAACAAATAGAAGTATGATGATCAATTTGTTTCTTTAAGCTTGCGCAGAACCCGGATGGCAACGATCACCAGAATGGTAATTAAAAAGCATTACCGTCTGCTTCTGTTTTGATAAGTGGTGTGCAGCAGGTGATGTGATTTTTCGGACAAGGGTTTCTCCAGATAGTTTTCATAGAGCTTGAGGACAGCCGGATTCTGATGGGACTTTCGCAGAGGCATCTGCCTGTCAGCCTGGTAGATGGCAGCGATACGCTTCAGGCGCAGGTCATTGGTGGTGTGATAGGGCTGTCCGCCACCGCCGATGCAGCCTCCGGGGCAACACATGACTTCAATGAAGTGATACTGGCTGGTACCATCCCGAATCTTATCGAGGACAATTGCTGCATTCGACAAGGTATGGGTGACAGCAACCTTGGCAACCAGGCCATTCAGATCAACTTCTGCTTCCTTGATTCCCGCAAGTCCCCGAACTCCGTGGAAATCCAGCGACTGAAGCGTTTTCCCGGTTACTTTTTCATAGACAGTCCGTAAAGCGGCTTCCATCACACCGCCGGTTGAACCGAAGATCACCCCGGCACCGGTGGTTAAACCAAACGGATCATCGTATGGTTCTTCCGGCAGCTGGGCAAAATCGATGCCGGCCTGGCGCAGCATCCGGCCAAGTTCACGGGTTGTCAAGACAGCATCAACGTCAGGGTAACGTCCATCGATCCGCATTTCCGGCCTTGCCGCTTCATATTTTTTAGCGGTACAGGGCATAATCGATGTAACGAATATTTTCGACGGATCGATATCCAATGACTTTGCATAATAACTTTTTGCCAGGGCGCCGAACATTTGCTGCGGTGATTTGCAAGACGAAAGGTGAGGCAGCAGATCAGGATAATATTGCTCGATAAAATTGATCCAACCGGGACTGCAGGATGTGATCATGGGCAGGACGCCGCCATTCTGAATCCGCTCAAGCAATTCGTTGCCTTCTTCGATGATGGTGAGATCGGCTGTGAAATCCGTATCAAAAATCTTGTCGAAACCAAGCCGTCTTAAAGATGTAACCATTTTACCGGTTGAAATGGATCCCGGTTCCATCCCGAATTCTTCCCCAATCGAAACGCGAACGGCTGGCGCAGTCTGGACAATCACGTGCAAATCAGGATTGTTGATGGCTTCCCAGACTCGGTCAATCTCTTCTTTCTCATAGATGGCCGCGACCGGGCAGACTGTCGCGCACTGTCCGCAGGCAACACAGCCGGCATCAGATAAATATCTGCCAAAGGCCGGCAGTACCCGGATTTCGCCGCTTCTGCCGATCTTTTCGACGATGTTCAAACCTTGTATGTCACGGCATATATCCACGCAGCGTCCGCATTTGACGCACTTGTTCGGGTTTCTGACAATGGATGGGCTGGAGGTGTCAATCTCACATTTTTCCAGCACATTCTCAAAGCGGTTGACGCGAACGCCGGCCTGGGTCGCAATCTTCTGCAATTCACAGTTCATGTTGCGGTGGCAAATCAGGCAATCAGCATCATGGTTGGCCAGGAGCAATTCGAGAATGACTTTCCTGGCTTCCAGAACGCTCGTGGAATTGGTGCTGATGACCATGTTGGCCGTAACGGGTGTCGAGCAGGCGGTCGGAAGCTGTTTGCTGCCCTTGACTTCTACGATACAGACCCTGCAATTGGCTTTGATAAACTGATCAGGATGATAGCAGAGGGTAGGGATTTCAATGCCGGCCATTTTTGCCGCATTCAGAATAGTGATCCCCTCTGGCACAGTTATCTTTTTATTGTTGATGGTGATCTCAATCATGCCCATGATCATAATCCTCCATTTCCTGGCCGCTTCGATCAGCCGTTTACCCTGACCTGTTTGATGCCCTTGAGATATTCTCCCCGGAAAAACCGGAGAGTGGACAGAATAGCCGTCGGTGTCGCCTGGCCCAGTCCGCAGAACGACGTCCGGTTCATGACAGTGCATAGTGTTTCTAATAGTGAAAGATCAGCTTCCGTCGCAGTGCAGGTCTGAAATTTATACAGCAGCCGCAGCATCTGCCGGATCCCTTCACGGCAGGGGG
>JAWSUP010000344.1:0-4798 GCA_033549405.1 Bacillota bacterium
TGATTTTACACTTCACAGTTTGAATGAACAGGTGTGCTAGTTTATACGCTTACGTATACATCATCAGGTTCATGGATTGGATTTGGTTCAGAATCAGTAGACTTCGGTTCTGGTTATGATGTTTTTTGGCCTGAAGTAGGAACAACTTATTATCGCTATGTTTATCCAACATATTATTATGATACAAATACAACATGGTGGCTTCTGTGTGGAGATATAAAAGCTCACATAATGCCAAAGCATGCTTCTACTCCATATACAGATCTGTTCATTCGGAACAATTGTTATACATATCAATAAATTAAAGGAAGATTCGATATGAATAAAAGAAACGTCATATGGAAATTGAGCCTTGTAGCACTAGCTATTGCATTAATTATAACCAGGTCATACATGGGCTTCATTATTAATTCCTCTATAAAATCATTCAATAATATCGTAATAAACGCAACAGCAATTATTATATTAGATGTGCTATTAGGTGGGGTTATCGGAGCAATGCTTGGTAATAAAGGAAATCCGTTAATTTTCGGTATCCTGAGCATTGCTATGCTATTATTAATGATTTTACCATTTGCCCACTTATTGATTCCACCCTTGAAAGACTTCTTTGGCGTTCTTCTAAATTCAATCGAATTGTCTTCAGTTGTACTTGGCTTTGGGTTAATCAGTCTGCTTCAAAGTATTATAAAGAATGGTTAGGGTGTCATAAGTGCGTTTTTTGAGTATTTTGGTTTACTAGATTGATGCATGACAATGTATCAAAAACTAAAAGCATCAGTTTGCTGGAGAAGGTCGATATTTGATGTATTAATCAATCTGGCTATGTCTTTTACTCAGTAACCCATTGAATAAATAACTTATGTTTGTTAACATCAAGGTGTAGATTCGAATTTGGTATCACGACTAAAAACTGGTGGTCAGGTTATTGTCGGAGTAATAATTGGACTGATTGATAGCATTGTAACAATGGTTAGAATGCATAAGTTTGATATTCAGTTACTGCTAACAAATGTTGGGATATACATTGTTGGTGCGTTGATAGGTGGAGCAGGCGTTGGATCAAAATATTTCAATTCTGCTACTGGATATTTTAAATACCAGGGAAGGTGGTTTTCCTCTAATAGAATTGTCTTATCAAATCCCAAAATACTTGCAGATTTTGGTAGAGCTTTAGCAAAGTATATTTATACATCATTCTTATCTGCTTTAGCTAAAATTGTTATTTGAGGACAACATATGGAGTGGGATTTATGGAAAAGTGAATTGATGTTCATAGGGTTTTTCGTATGTCATGTTGCAGCTGCTCATAGAATTGGATATTAGCAGAAGTCAAAGAGAATGCTCAAAATCCATAGATTCTTTTTAGTAATATTGTTTTTTATGTTTAAAATGAAACGTGTCTTCGCGGAAAGATCAACCAGTGCATGTTCCCGATTTGAGGTCTGTATAAAGCTTCACATGATTTTGGAAATACTTTGAAATCGATTGTTTTTCCCCGAAAAATTGCCGAGGGGCATGTTTTGAAATAACTTGCTCTAATATTCTCCCGCTGAATTGACCTTGCTCATCAATTCTGCGGGAGAAAGACCAACTAATTTCCTAACGATGTCCGATATGGATAATTTTTCAGGTAATCTATAGACCAAGTTATTTCGATGCAGTCCATTAGTGGATACGCTCCTTTTTGGGATTGTCCAGCTTTTTTTGCTCTGTCGGTATATTTTGAACAATTTATCTTAACCGTAACTTCTGTTATCGATTTTCGGTTTATGTGTTATTACAGTGATAGAATAGCGTGAATGATAGTATATATTAATTAGTTAGTTTGATTGGGGGTTAAGATGGCTATATCCGAACAAAAGATGACCCAATGTCCTCTCGAGTACACATTGGGCTATATTGGCGGTAAATGGAAAATGGTCATTCTGTGGCGATTATCGGGTGATTGTGTCATGCGCTATAGTGAGATCAAGAAGAAAGTCAGTCAAATCTCCCATAAAATGCTGAGTCAGCAACTAAAAGAGCTTGAAAATGACAGGCTAATCACAAGGACCGATTACCATCAGATTCCACCAAGGGTTGAATATTCATTAACGAACAGAGGTATTTCACTCATTCCACTGCTGAAAAGTGCATTTGAATGGGGACAGCACGATTTTTACAGCCAAACAACTGACAATGATTTCAATAGTCAAAGAAAGGTCAGCAAGCAAAAGTAGGTGAATGATGGAGTTTACAAACAATCCAGAACTTGCAAGGCTGAGAGAAAACAGCTTGCATCATCAGTTTTGGAAACAATGGGGTCCATATTTAAGTGAGCGTCAATGGGGTACGGTTCGTGAAGATTATAGCCCGAACGGAGATGCCTGGCATCATACAACGCATGATCAATCCCGATCTCTGGCATATAGATGGGGTGAAGACGGTATAGCTGGTATATCCGATCACGAACAACAGCTTTGTTTTTCGATCGCTTTGTGGAACGGGCATGACCCGATTTTAAAGGAGCGGCTCTTTGGTCTTTCGGGACCTGAAGGAAATCATGGTGAAGATGTCAAAGAGCTCTATTATTATCTGGACAATACCCCGACACATTCATACATGAAATATTCGTATCGATACCCGCAAACCTGTTTCCCTTATGAAGATTTGCTGAATAATAATGTGGGCCGGTCTAAATTACAGCCGGAGTATGAATTGCCACATACCGGCGTATTTGATGACAACCGCTATTTTGACGTCCTGATTGAGTATGCCAAACAGTCACCGACAAACATTGCGATCAGGATAACCGTGCATAACAGAAGTGATTTACAATCAGGCATCGTTCTTCTGCCAACATTATGGTTCAGAAACATATGGTCTTTTGGCAAGGCGGGAAAGATCCCCAGCATCCAAAACAATTCGTCTTTACAACCAGCCTGCCTGATCGCCAGCCATGAACGATTGGATGATTATTGCCTGTATTACGAGAATACGGCCGAGACGTTGCTGACAGATAATGAAACAAATTATCTCCGATTATACAATTATGCTAATCGATCGAAATATACGAAAGATGCCTTCCATGCAGTTATTGTTAACGGTCAACAAGATCTGCTGAAGGATAAACGATCCGGAACGAAAGCTGCTCCTGTGTATCGTCTTGACATTGAACCGCATGGCAGCAGGACGGTGTATTTGCAGCTGGTTCAAGCCGGTCAGGCACAAGCTTCTCAAACTGAGCTTGCGGAAATCTTTTCGTTGCGGATCACTGAATGCGATTTGTTTTATCGCGAATTATCTGCGGTAAATGCCAATCACGAGGCAGATAGCATCTTCAGGCAGGCGTTGTCAGGCCTTTTATGGAATAAGCAGTATTATAATTACGAAGTGGAAACATGGCTGAAAGGGGACGCCGGTCAGCCGATTCCACCAACTGAGCGGCTGCAAGGCCGTAACGTAAACTGGCAGCATCTTTTCAATCGCGACATTATCTCAATGCCTGACAAATGGGAGTACCCATGGTATGCGACCTGGGATCTGGCCTTTCACTGTATTTCATTAGCCCTGATCGATCCCGATTTTGCCAAGAAGCAGCTTTTGCTGATCTTGCGAGAATGGTACATGCATCCGAACGGACAACTGCCCGCTTATGAATGGGCTCTGGACGATGTCAATCCGCCTGTGCATGCCTGGGCATGCCTTCGCGTCTATCAGCTGGAAAAAGAAATGACAGGAAAGGCTGACCGGAATTTTCTCAAAAGGGCGTTTCACAAGCTTTTATTGAATTTCACCTGGTGGGTAAATCGGAAGGATGCTGACAATCACAATCTATTCCAAGGTGGTTTCCTTGGCATGGACAATATCGGTCCCTTTGACCGCAGCAAGCCACTTCCGGCAGACGGTCATCTCGAACAGGTCGATGGCACCAGCTGGATGGCAAAATATGCTTTGGACATGATGAAGATCGCACTGGAACTTGCCATTGACGATCCAGTATACGAGGATCTGGCATCAAAATTCTTTGAGCACTTTGTCCGCATCGCAGAAGCCTTCAATAATTTTGACAGCAAATACGACATTTCACTTTGGGACGAGACCGACGGATTTTTCTATGACATGATCCACTACCAGGACGGAAAAACGCAGCCTATCCGTGTGCGCTCGCTGGTCGGCCTGGTACCGTTGTTGGCTGTCGCCGCTGTTAAAATCAGTGTTCTCGATCAGTTCCCGGGATTTGCCAAGCGACTCAAATGGTTCAGAAACAACCGGATCAGCTTGAATGAAAGCCTTGTCATCGACAAAATTGATGGTGAAGAGAAATTGCTGTTTTCACTGGTCAAAAGAGATCGCCTGCTCAGGATTCTCAAGAGACTGGCTGATGAGTCCGAGTTTCTCTCGCCCGATGGCATTCGTTCTTTATCAAAATTCCATGCGGCAAATCCATTTACCATTCAACTGGGTTCAGATACTTTTCAAATCAATTACCAACCGGGAGAGTCTGACAGCTATCTTTTTGGCGGCAATTCAAACTGGCGCGGACCGGTTTGGTTTCCAATCAATTATTTGCTGCTGCAGTCGATCAAGACGTTTGCGTCATATTACGGCTCATCTGTCGAATGTGAATTCCCTGTCGGTTCACAAAAGATGAAAAGCCTTGACGAGGTCTTTTGCGATATTTCCGACCGGTTGCTTGCATTATTTCCCAATATCAGCAACAGCCAGGACAGCAGTGGTCGGGCTGAAAGCAATATACATCTCTTTTATGAATACTATCATGGCGAAAGTGGACAAGGCCTGGGGGCCAGCCACC
>JAWSUP010000345.1:0-4789 GCA_033549405.1 Bacillota bacterium
GCGCGTTGTTTGCGGCAGCCGTCAAGCTCAGCCAGGAAAAAAACCTGATTTTTCTTGACGAACCGCTTGAAAAAGTTGTTGTCTATCTTGATGAACGCGAGTTCAAAAGCACCTGGCTGGGTAATAAAGCGATTTATCGCACACGCCTGGCGATGGCCAAAGGCGGCCAACTGATCATTCTGGCGCCCGGTGTCCGCAAATTCGGAGAAGATGACGAAAATGACCGCCTGATCCGCAAATACGGCTATATCGGCCGTGAGCCAGTCATCGGGCTGATCAGTCAAAATCAGGATCTGCAGGAGAACCTGTCCGTGGCTGCTCACCTGATCCACGGGTCATCCGACGATCAATTCGAGATCACCTATGCGGTGGCCAAACTGACGCGAACAGAAATCGAGCAGGTCAATTTCCACTACATGCCTCTGGATGAAGCGCTGCAGCTCTATAATCCGGCTCAGCTTATTGACGGCTACAACGTGTTGCCCAACGGTGAGAATATTTTCTATATCAGTAATCCGGCGCTCGGACTATGGGCTGACCGCAGCCGGTTCTGATCAACATAGATCCAGGCGGATCAGAGATCGAGACAGCTTGGTGATGGAGACAGCTTAGAGATCAAGCCAGCTTCTGCCATCCAGCGTAAGCATGCGATCCGCTGCAACTGGTCCGTTCGAACCAGGCTGGTAGATGTATAAAGGAAGCTGTTCCCGCCACGTCTGAATGCTGTCGACCAGCACCCATGCGGCTTCTATTTCGTCCCATCTCGTAAACAGGCTGAGATCACCGCTCCAGGCGTCATAGAGCAGCTTCTCATATGCCTGGGCTGATGGTTCAGCTGGTTCACAGCTTTGACAGATATCCATTCTGGCTTGTGTCACATCAGTTGACATGCCGGGCTTCTTGATGTTGAAGCGCAGATCGATGCCTTCTTCCGGCTGGATGCGGATGACCAGTGTGTTTATACCTTGTGCTTGACCGGGTCCCGGATTGAGCTGGTTTTTATAAACCACTGTGATTTTAGCCAGATGCTGTTCCAGTCGCTTGCCTGTGCGCATATAGATCGGCACATCTTGCCAGCGGTCATTGTCGATCCACAAGCGCAGGGAGGCAAATGTCTCTGTACGGGAATGTGACGGGATACCTTTTTCATCGAGATAGGCACGCGTTCTGGCGTCTCCCCCATACTGGCCGATAACTGTGTCCTGATGCGCGCGGTCCAGATCAAATGGCCGCAGAGCACGCAGTAGCCGGACTTTTTCGTCCCGGATTTTTTCAGGACCGCTTCCGTCGGGCTTGTCCATAGTCAACAAGGCTAACAGCTGCAGCAAATGGCTCTGCACCATATCGCGCAGAGCGCCGCTGTGATCATAGTAACCACTGCGCTGATCGATACCGATCGATTCGGTCACAGATATCTGAATGTGGTCGATGTGACGGCGATTCCATCCCGGTTCAAAGATCTGGTTAGCGAATCGCAAAATCATGATATTCTGCAGCATCTCTTTGCCCAGGTAATGGTCGATCCGGTAGATCTCATCCTCTTTGAACACAGTGCGCAGACTTTGATTGAATGCCCTGGCAGATGCCAGATCGCGTCCGAAAGGCTTTTCGATCATCAAACGCCGGAAGCGGCCATTTTCTACTGGTTGGCAGTGACCGATCTGCCGGGAAACGATCGGAAACAGCTCAGGAGCCGTTGCCAGAAAATAGATTCTGTCACCCTGCAAATGCTGTATCTTTTCTGTTTGTTGCATATGCAGCCATAGGCCACTATAGTCAGAATCGTCAGTCATGTCCATGCGGTGGTAGTAAAACCGGTCCGCAAACTCTGCCAGATCCTGCCGGGATGCCGGTTCTGCAGCCATGATCGCTGCAGCGATGGAATCCCGATAGACGGAGTCGTCCCAGTCTCGCCTACCGACGCCGATGATAGCCGTTTCCGGAGCCAGCCTGCCCGACTGATAAAGCGCAAACAAAGCCGGATACAGCTTTTTACGGGCCAGGTCGCCCGTAGTCCCAAACAAAATCAGGAGCGCCGGAACAAGTGGCACAGCGAACACCTCCAATCAAACGGTGTAACAGGTCCCTTTTGTTATTATATCATGGCTTGTTCGAACTGGCCTTGATAGAGGCGGCGATAGAACGTGTCGGCTGCCATCAGATCGCGATGGCTCCCGCGTTCGATGATTTCTCCGTCATTGATAACCAGTATTTCATCTGCATCGCGAATCGTCGACAGACGATGGGCAATGATAAAACTGGTCCGGCCTCGACGCAGATGGATCATGGCCTGCTGCAGCATCATCTCGGTGCGCGTGTCGACACTGCTGGTTGCTTCATCCAGGATCAGTACGGCTGGTTCGGCCAGAATCGCCCGTGCGATAGACAAGAGCTGGCGCTGTCCCTGGCTGAAACCACCGCCAGACTCGCCCAGCGCTGTTTCGTAGCCATCTGGAAGCCTGCGGATGAAACGGTCAGCTCCGACGATCCGGGCCGCTTCTTCGACTTCTGCGTCACTGGCGTTCAAACGTCCGTATCGGATATTTTCCCGGATGGAACCGCTGAAAAGATGTGTGTCCTGCAGAACCATGCCAAACCCGGGTCGCAACGTGTTGCGCTGCCAGTCGCGCAGATCGCGGCCATCGAAGGCGATTGTGCCGCTCGACGGGTCGTAGAAACGCACAAGCAAGTTGACGATCGTCGTCTTGCCGGCGCCGGTCGGCCCGACCAGCGCGATGGTCTGACCTGGTTCAGCTGAGAGGTCAACCGTTTTGAGCACCGGTACGTCTGCCCGATAACCGAACGTAACATCGGAAAACGTTATTCGACCGACCGGATCGACCAACGGGACAGCTTCCGGCAGATCTGGCGGTTCCGGAGTTTCGTCCATCAGCTCGAAGATGCGTTCAGCGCCGGCCTGGGCCGACTGGATTGTGCTGTAAAGGTTAGCGATATTGTTCATCGGTCTGCCGAACTGGCGCGCGTAATTAATGAAACTGGCTATGACACCGACCGAGATAGCGCCTGAGATAGCCAGGTAACCGCCGGCTGTCGCAACAATAATGAATCCGATATTGGTGATGACATTCAACATGGGCATCACCATACCGGAAAGGATCTGCGCCTTCATGCCGGACATGCGAAGCTGTTCATTGATGCGGTCAAACTGTTCTATGACCCGGCCTTCCTGTCCGAAAGCCTTGACGACCGCCTGCCCGGATAGAATCTCTTCCACATGGCCGTTCAGCTCTGCCAGGTTTATCTGCTGTTGTTTGAAACGCTTTCTTGCCCGTTTGGCAACCTGACCGGAAAAGATGATGGTGACCGGAACCGTCAATAAGGTCAGGGCTGTCAGAGTTGGTGACAGGATCAGCATCATGACCAGTGAACCGAGGATCATCAGCAGGCTGGAAAACAGCTGTGTTGTTGATGAAGAGATCATCGTGCTGACATTGTCGACGTCATTTGAGAGGCGGCTCATCAGCTCGCCGTGCGTGTGGGTGTCGAAGAAAGACAGGGGTAACGCCTGGATACGGTCAAAGAGAGAGCGGCGCAACAGAAGGACGATACGTTGGGCGACACCGGCAATCCACCACTCATGCAGCCAGGTCAACAGGGCTCCGGCGCCATACGATGCGGCCAGCAATAAAAGTATCTGATACAGTCCGGGGAAATCAACACCGCTTTCCGCTGCGATCGCATCGATTGCGCGGCCGATCAGCAAAGGCCCGATCAGGCCGATAAGCGATGTCAAAGAAGCGATTATGAAAACGCCGATGAGCGGCCCTCGTTGCTTGCCCGATAAACGCCACAAACGGATGATCGTCCCTTTCATATCCTTGGGTTTTTGTCCGCCGGCAAATCGGTTGCTCATGTGATGAAGGTTGACGACCGGCCGGCTGGTCTGCGCACTCATGTCAGATCACCTCCTGGCCATCGAGATCAAGACCGATCTGAGAGCGGAAAATGTCGCGGTAGATGGTGCTGGTCTGCAGTAATTCACGGTGTGTACCGGTTGACTCAATGCCACCGCCGTTCATGACGAAGATGACATCTGCGTCCATGACCGACTGGATGCGCTGTGCAATCATGATAACGGTCATGCCCTGACAGTGCTTTTTCAGGGCCTGGCGCAGCTGCTGTTCTGTTCCCATGTCAATGGCGCTGGTGCTGTCATCCATAATCAGGATCGGCGCCTGGCGAATCAGTGCCCTGGCGATGCAAAGGCGCTGCTTCTGCCCGCCGGAGACATTGACACCGCCCTGGCCGATCCGGGTCTCGAGCCCTTCAGGCATCTGGTCAATGAACTCGGCAGCCTGAGCGATTTCAACAGCCCTGCTGATATCGTCGCTTCCGGCATCCGGAAAACCCCACCTGAGGTTGTCATCAATACTGCCGGTAAATAGCACCGACTCCTGCGGGACATAGGCAATCCGCCGGCGCAGGTCAGCAAAAGACATGTCGCGCACATCGGTGCCGTCGATCTTTACAGAACCGGAATCCGCATCGAAAAAGCGGCCCAGGAGATTGATCAGGGTAGTCTTGCCACAGCCGGTCGAACCAATTATGGCTGCTGTCTGGCCTGGTTCTATGGAGAAGGACACATTGCGTAACACCGGTTGAACTTGTCCCGGGAAAGTGTAAGAGACCAAGTCCATGGCGATCGCACCCGTTTGCTCAGGTTGTTCTGGTTCAGTCGATTCGGTCATGTCTTCCGGGGTTGTCAAAGCCTGGCCGATGCGGTCGATCGACGTTTTGGCACGGACACCGGCTGTGAAGATCATCGACA
>JAWSUP010000346.1:0-4727 GCA_033549405.1 Bacillota bacterium
CGATGGGGTATGGTATTCCACGACGGCGACTGGCAGAAAGCGCGAATACCGCAGATGGCCATGCAATTCTGCAATCCGCCGATAGCCATCATTGAAGCGAATCATCCGGGTAGACTATCGCAAGAACACTCGTTTGCTTCGATGGAGTGCGGTTCTTCTCTGCTGACGGTCTTGAAGCAGGCTGAGGATAATGATGGGCTCATTATCCGGGCATATGAATATGCCGGCCAAAAAGATCCTGCCCGGATCCGACTGGCCAGGAAAGACATCAAAATGGACATGGGCTGTTACGAGATCCAATCTATCCGTGTCAACCAACACCCATCGAAAACGGATATTCTTGAAACAGCGGATCAGCTATAGACATACTTTTTTCTCCCCATGATATCAGTTGAATCAGCTGCCCTGTCTTTGCTCCTGTGATAAATCAGAGGCAGACGCCTCATCCAGATAGAGTGTAACATCCGGATGGGTTTTGAAAATCGATGCCGGGACCTGGTTTGAAACAGGGCTTTCCAGTGTCCGGCGGACAGCGTTCGCCTTCACGGCATGCGGCACACAGGAGATGATGGTCTTGCATTTAAGGATCTGGCGGACAGACATCGAGATGGCGCGCGCCGGCACATGCGCAAGATCCGGGAACCAGCCCTCGCGAACCTGCTGCTTCTTGCAGTCTTCATTCAGATAAACGATGATGTACGGCTCTTCAGTCGTGAAATCAGCCGGCGGGTCATTGAAGGCGATATGTGCGTTCTCGCCGATGCCGATCAGACCCAGGTCGACCGGTTCTGCTGCGACAGCTTCGCTCAGCACCTGAATGGTTGCCTGGATATCGCCTTCGCCATCAACGAGATGAACGGCTTTGAGCTGGATCTTGCTGATGAAGCGCTCATTCAGGTAGCGGCGGAAACTGGCCGGATGGCTGATGGGCAAATCGATGTACTCGTCAAGGTGGAACATCTCGACGCGGCTCCAGTCGACATCGGAGGCCAAAAGAGCCTGCAGGGTCTCAAATTGCGATTGCCCGGTCGACAGGATCAGGCGTGCCTTGCCACGTTTTGAAATGGCTTCACTGAGTACTTTGGCAGCCTGTTTGGCAGCCGCTTCTCCGAGTGTGACGGGGTCCTTGGAAATGTTGATGTTCATGGGATCCTCCTGTGTTTATTTCTTGACAGCCCGGGCTGTCGATTGACGGACGACCAGTCGTGGTTCAAGCGTCAGGGCAATGGCAGCTGATTTTCTGGCAGTGAAAACCGGATGGTTGACTTCAATATCATCTGACGGATTCAATTGGGTGTCGGAAATCTGGCTAAGCAAAACCTGGCAGGCTGTCCTGCCCATCTCGAGAGCCGGCTGCTCGATGGTTGTCAAAGCCGGCGTCACCATCTCGGAAAAATCGAGGTTGTCAAAACCGATTACTGACAAGTCAGCGGGGATCTTCAGACCGGCAGCGGTCAGGTGTTGCATCAGGCTCATGGCAACGAGATCATTGACGGCGACGATTGCTTCAGGCCTGGGACTGGTATTGAGTACCTGCTCAGCCAATGTGCGGCCGGCTGAAAACTCATAAATCAACGATTCTTGTTCTTGTTCGTTATCAGCGATAAAAACCCGCCCGTCAGTCCAGTCGATCTGATGTCTGGAAAGCCCCAGGCGAAACCCTTCCAGCTGCTCACGTCGGCTGCGCCGTGTCAGCGGGGTCGTGGCCAGCACAATGTTGCGGTGGCCCAGTGATGCCAGGTAGTCTGCCGCCATCAGGCCTGCCCTGAAAAAATCAAAGCCGACCCTGTGAATCAGGCGGCTGTCGATATTCTGGTCGATGGCGACGATCTGCAGGCCCTGCCGGCTGGCTTTCTCCAAAGAACGCGGATCCTCGTTGATCGATGAGATGACAAGGCCGTCGACCTGTTTTTCAATCAGGGACCGGATGTAGGCCCGTTCTGTTATACCATCGCGGAACGAATCGCAAAAAAGAACATGGTAACCATGTCTTCTGGCTTCCAGTTCAATGCCCAGGAGCAGGCGGGCGTAAAAAGGATTTGTGATCGTGGGGACGATCACGCCGATTTCACGGCTTCTGCGGGTCTTGAGCATGCGGCCGGCCTGGTTGGGCAGGTAATCGAGCTGTTCGGCAGCTGCGCGGATCTGCTCCTTCAGCGCTGCACGGACCGGGTATGAGCTTTCGCCCAGTACACGGGAAACCGTTGCAGTCGATGTCCCGACATAAGTGGCGATATCCTGCAAAGTGGTTCTTCGCATGCAACCTCCGATCTGTTATTTCTATGCAGTCACTTAAGGAATCGTTCCGCAATAGAAAACGATTACTACTATTTTCTACTATAACGCTGCTGAAGTCATTTGGCAACTTGCTCTACCACTTTCCCTCTCGGATTAACCTGGTCATGTTAAGAAGCAACTTGCTCTATGTTCTCCCGCAGGATTGACCTTGTTCGTCAATCCTGCGGGAGAAAGACCAAGTAACTTCTTAGCCATGCCCGGCACGTCAATCCTTCGGGAAAGAGAGCAAGTAAGGGCTTGAATATGCTGGCACATCCAATCCCCAACTTGCTCTACCACTTTCCCTCTCGGATTAACCAGATACGTCAATCCTTCGGGAAAGAGAGCAAGTAAGGGCTTGAATATGCTGGCTTGACATGTTAAACCATTTAACAATATACTGGATTTGTCAGAAACTTGCGCTTTTGCCCCATAGAAAGAGGTCAACCATGCTGGAGATCATTGAACCACTCACCCAGAACCGCAAACCGCTGAAAGCCATCTTGTTTGACTTTGATGGTACGCTGTCCACCTTGCGCAGCGGCTGGGAAGCGGTCATGTCGGACCTGATGCATGAGATCCTTATCCCTGAGAAGGGTGATAGAGTGTCAGGTCAGTCGGACATGGCAGAGAAAATAGCGACATACATCGATACTTCGACGGGAATCCAGACGATCTTCCAGATGCAATGGCTGGCCGAACAGGTCCGCGCAGCGGGCCGGCAGCCTCTGGATCCATGGGATTACAAGGCAGAATATAACCGGCGCCTGATGCAGACAGTTTCGCAGCGGCGCGCGGCAGTCAGCAGCGGCCGGGAGCAAGCTGAGCGGTTCATGGTCGCCGGCAGCCGCGCTTTCCTTGAGTCGCTTCGCAAGAGAGACCTTCAGATGTATGTGGCCAGCGGTACTGATCAGGCCGATGTCGTCGCTGAAGCGCGAATCCTGGGATTGGACACTTTCTTTAAAGAAATCGTCGGCGCACCGCCGGGTCAGGCCAGGTGCAGCAAGGAACTGGTTGTGCGCCGGCTCCTGTCGGTCAGCGGACTGCAGGGCGAAGAACTGGCTGTGATCGGTGACGGCAAAGTGGAAATCGGCATCGCCCGCGAAGCTGGCGCGATCGCCCTCGGTCTGGCCGCCGATGAAGTCACGCGGTCCGGTGTCAATCCTGACAAGCGCCGACGCCTCATCGCAGCCGGCGCCCAGGCCATAACCGGTGATTTTCTGGAACCGGAAGAGCTGCTTGAATGGATGGCGATCTGAGATATCGCTGTAGAAGCAAAGAAATGGCGATGACAAAGAAGTCGGTATGGCGAAATGGTATGTCTCAATGAAGATGGGACAAATAAAGGCGGTGAAAGCATAGATGAACAGCGAAACGATGAATCATTACGAAGACCGAATCGACTTTCAAAAAATCAGAACCTGGTCAATCAAAGAACGGCATAACCTGGTGACACTGGAAAACATGGCTGATCCAGACAAGGATTCTGTCCAGGCCTGGGATACGCCAGAACTCACCGAACTGGTCATCCGCCTTCGGAAAGCCCGTGAAGCTGGTCGGCCGATCATCTGGTCATTGGGTGCGCACGTCATCAAGAACGGTTTGTCGCGCTACCTGATCGACCTGATGCGGCAGGGCTGGATCACGCATTTATCCGGCAATGGTGCTGTCAGTATTCATGACTTTGAACTGGCCATGATCGGGGGCACATCAGAGGATGTGCCTGCGGCTATCGAAGATGGTTCGTTTGGCATGTGGGAAGAGACAGGTCTGCATATGAACCGGGCGATCCAGGAGGGTTGGCAGGCCGGACTTGGTTATGGAGCTGCCATCGCCGCCTATATCGACCGCCATCCGGACTTATTTCCCCATCGTGAAGTCAATGTCGCCTGGCAGGCGAAAAAATTCGGTGTTGTGACGACCTACCACATTGCACTCGGCACAGACATCATCCACCAGCATCCGTCGGTTGACTTTGCCGCCATCGGCGGAACCAGCGGTATTGATTTCAAAAAAATGTGCGCATCCGTCTCACAACTGGATGGCGGCGTTTTCCTCAATTTCGGCTCGAGTGTTATCGGCCCCGAGGTGTTTCTCAAAGCTTTGTCAATCGCCCGCAATCTTGGCTATCCAACCTACCGGATCACAACAGCCAATTTCGACCTGATTGACCTTGGTGACTACACGCGCCGGATCAGTTACGACGATCCGCAGTATTACTACCGGCCACGCAAAAACATCGTCAACCGGCCGGTCAGCAGGGGTGGCAAAGGGTTTCACTTCTGTGTGGATCATCAGATCTCGATTCCTACTTTGCACAGGTTGCTTAGTCAATCCCGGGAGGTTTGTTCCGATGAGTAAGGGGTTTACTGTTTTTCCTGGTTTGCCCGAAGATCAGGTGCGACGCAGGCTTGAAGCTATGGACAACGTGCGGGTCGCACTGGTCGGCG
>JAWSUP010000347.1:0-4705 GCA_033549405.1 Bacillota bacterium
GTAGCCGTTGATTGCCGGACCTGCGGCGTACGCGCAGTGGTTTTTGCTGCCGACATCGGCAGCGAAGAAGACTGCCGCCGGTTGATCGATTCAGTCCACCAGGCACTCGGACCTGTCGGGCTTCTGGTGAACAATGCCGGTATGAACCGCGACGGCTTGTGCCTGCGTATGAGCCGGGAGCAGTTCACATCGGTTATCGATGCCAATTTGACAGGGACATTCCTGATGTGCCGATCAGTGCTGCCGGACATGATCAAAGCCCGTCAGGGGCGCATCATCAACATCACATCTGTAGCCGGACTTTACGGCAATGCCGGTCAAGTCAACTATGCCGCCTCCAAGGCCGGTGTCATCGGACTGACCTTATCTCTGGCCAAGGAAGTGGCTTCGCGCCAGGTGACGGTCAATGCCGTAGCTCCGGGCTTCATCGAGACAGATATGACAGCAGCCCTGCCGGATACGATCCGGGAGCAGGCAACCAGGGCGATCGCCCTCGGCCGATTGGGTAAACCAGAAGAGATCGCCGATCTGGTAGCTTATCTGGCATCCCCCTCGGCATCTTATATAACCGGCCAGATCATCGAAATATCAGGAGGGCTCGTCTTGTGAGCACAACATCACCGGTAAATTCATATGGTCAGCAAAATGATCAGCAAATGCCCTGTCTTGGAAGACGGGTTGTCATGACCGGATCTGGCGTGATCACATCGATCGGGCTGGATGTGCAGACCTTCTGGAAAAGCCTGATCCAGGGCCGTCTGGGCATAAGCCCACTGGAAATGGAGCATGCCGACGGAATCAGGATCAAGGTGGCGTCACAGGTTAAAAACTTTGACCCGCTCTTATACATGGACCGGAAAGATGCCAGGCGTATGGACCGGTACTGCCAGTTTGCCGTTGCAGCCACAGCCGAAGCCGTCACTCAAAGCCGGCTCGATTTCGACACGCTTGATCCCTGGCGGATCGGCGTGATTATCGGCACCGGAGTGGGCGGTCTGGAAACGATGGACACAGAATACAGAAAACTCTATCTGGGCGGCGGACCGGGACGCATATCTCCGCTCTTCATCCCGATGATGATCGCCAATATGGCTGCCGGCAAAGTCTCCATGATTTACGGCGCCAAAGGCACCAACCTTTGTGTGACAACCGCCTGTGCGTCGGGCACACATTCCATCGGCGAAGCATTCCGGGCCATCAAGTACGGGCATCTCGATGCGTGTATTGCCGGCGGTGCGGAAGCGCCCGTCACGCCGATAGCCCTGGGCGGGTTTGACAACATGACCGCACTGAGCCGGTCAGCTGATCCGGCATGCGCATCGATCCCATTCGACGTGCGCAGAGATGGTTTTGTCATTGGAGAAGGCGCCGGGATCGTCGTCCTGGAAAGTCTGGATCACGCCCTGTCCCGCGGCGCCAGTATTCTATGCGAGGTTTGCGGTTACGGATCGACTGCTGATGCATATCACATCACCAGCCCTGATCCTGAAGGTGCCGGCGCCGCCATGGCCATGCGGCTGGCCGTACGTGAAGCCGGCCTTGAACCGGAACAGATCGACTACATCAATGCGCATGGCACCAGTACGCCGCTCAATGACAAATATGAGACGTTATCCATTAAGTCGCTGTTTGGCGATCGAGCCGGTCAGATCAAAATCAGCTCTACCAAATCGATGACCGGGCACCTGCTCGGCGCAGCAGGCGCTATTGAGGCGATTGCGACAGCCCTGGTTCTGCGCGACGGCCTGATTCCGCCGACCATCGGCCTGACCTCGCCTGATCCGGACTGTGATCTCGACTATACACCGGGATTCTCGATCAGTCACCCGGTCGCAGCCGCCCTGAGCAACTCGCTGGGCTTTGGCGGCCATAACGGCACCTTATGCCTGAAGAAGGTGGGATGAAAATGCAGATCCAAGACATAATCGAACTGATGAAGCATATGAACAGAAACGGCATCAGCTTGATGGAATATGAATCTGAAGGCCAGCGTCTGCGCCTGGAAAAGCCTGTCAGTCCCGCCGCTCAATCTGGTGGGACAGGCCAGCCCGGCGGCAGGCAGGCAGTCGAAAGCCAGTCAGACGGCATACAGGCTGATGTAACAGTCAAAGAACCAGAACCGATTGCCTGCACAGAAGGTCAATTGATCACGGCGCCTGTTGTAGGAGTCTATTATGCAGCGCCTTCACCAGAGAATGATCCATATGTGGCAGTCGGTTCGTCTGTCGAAGCAGGTGAGACCGTTTGTATTATCGAGGCAATGAAGCTGATGAATGAAGTCACCAGCAGCTGCGCTGGTGAAGTCCTGGAAATATTTGTCCATGATGGACAGCGGGTCGAGTATGGCCAGCCGCTGATGCGTATTGGAGGAGCATGAAATGAAAATGACGCGGACAGATATCGAAAAGATCATCCCGCATCGCGAACCTTTCATCCTGATCGATGAAGTCATAGAGCTGACCGATAGCCATGTCGTGGCGATCAAGCAGGTGACAGGTGATGAGGACTTTTTCCGGGGTCATTTTCCATCTTTTCCCGTTATGCCCGGCGTGCTCATTGTTGAAGCGATGGCCCAGGCAGGGGCCGTCTGCGTCTTGAATCGTGCCGAATTCAATGGCCGTCTTGCCTTTTTTGGCGGCATGGACAAAGTGAGATTTAAACGTAAAGTCGTACCAGGAGATCTGTTGCGCATGAATGTCACACTCAATAAGCTGAGAGGGTCAATCGGTTTTGCCAGCGGACAGGCCTATGTCGGAGATGATCTGGCTGCATCGGCAGATATGATCTTTGCCATCGGAGAGTAGATGATGTTTAACACCATTTTGATCGCCAATCGGGGTGAAATCGCCGTAACCATCATCCGGGCATGCCGGGAGATGGGCATTCGGTCGGTTGCTGTCTGCTCAGAAGCGGATCGGACGGCGCTTCATGCCCAGCTTGCCGATGAATGCATCTGCATCGGACCTGCTAAAGCCCGCGACAGTTACCTCAATCCCCAGGCTTTGCTGACCGCCTGTCTGCTCAGCGGCGCCCAGGCTATCCACCCGGGATTTGGATTTTTATCAGAGAATGCTGCATTTGCGCGTATGTGTGATAAATGCGGTGTCACGTTTATCGGACCTACGGCCGATGTCATCAGCATGATGGGGGACAAGGCATCTGCGCGTAAAAAGGCGCTCCAGGCTGGCGTTCCGGTTATCCCCGGCACCGATGGCATCGTAAACAGCCTGTCGGATGCCATGAAGGCGGCATCAACCATAGACTATCCCCTGATGATCAAGGCGTCAGCCGGCGGTGGTGGCCGCGGCATGCGCCTTGTGCGCAGCCATGATGAATTGCCCCAGGCCTGGCAGACCGCCCGCGCTGAGGCCATGGCCTGCTTCGGCGATGATCGCGTCTACATGGAGCGATTCGTCGAACAACCGCGCCACATCGAGATACAGCTGCTGGCAGATCATCATGGCCAGGTGATCCATCTGGGTGACCGCGACTGTTCGATCCAGCGGCGCAACCAGAAGATCCTCGAAGAGGCCGTATCTCCATTCAGCGATGATGAACTGCGCGGTCAGATGGGCGAAGCGGCCGTGAAGCTGGCTCGCCAGGTTGGCTACCGGGGTGTCGGGACCGTCGAATTCCTTGTCGACGCCGAACGTCGCTTCTATTTTATGGAGATGAACACGCGCATCCAGGTGGAACATCCCGTAACAGAGGCAGTTACAGGCGTCAATCTGATCCAGGAGCAGATCTTCGCAGCTGCCGGCCTGCCCCTGACCTTGCGCCAGCAAGACATTGGCTATTCCGGCCATGCGATCGAATGCCGGATTAATGCTGAGGACCCGCTGCACCATTTTCGCCCCTGTCCGGGTGTTATCGAGAGTTTGCACATGCCTGGAGGAACCGGGGTGCGGATAGACAGCGCATTGTATCAGGGCGCCGTCATACCGCCTGATTATGATTCTTTGATCGCCAAGCTGATTGTCCATGCGCCGACGCGCGACCAGGCCATCGCACGCATGCGCCGCGCCCTGATGGAGTTTTTGATCAGCGGAGTCGAAACAAATATTGATTACCACCTGGCCATCTTGCGCGAACCGGAGTTCGTCAGCGGCCGCTACGATATCAGTTATATCAGCCGACACAACGATGACCTGATCGCTGAACTAAGAGCATCAGGCAAGGAGGAATAAACCATGGTAGTCGATGCCTTGCGCCAAATGAGAGAACGCCTGGAGACAGACTCGCAGCTTCGCCTGGTCAGTCCGGTCCGATCTGCTGCTGCCCAGGAAGAAGAACAGCCCTACACCTATTATCGGCCGGTTCCGGTCGACTTGTGGATAAAATGCCCCAATTGCAGCGGCGTCATGTTCCGGGACGACTTCGACCGGGCCGGAAGCGTCTGCAAGTTGTGTGGCCATCACTACCGCATAGACAGCGCCATGCGGCTGGCGCTGACCTGTGATGAAGGCAGCTTCGTCGAATGGGACGCCGGTATGATCAGTAAGAATCCCATCGAATTTGCCGGATACCCAGAAAAAATCAGCCAGTTGCAGAAGAAGACAGGCCTGGAAGAAGCGGTTATCACCGGTGCGGCCAGCATCGAAGGGCATCCTTGTGCCATAGGGATTATGGACAGCCGTTTTATGATGGGTTCAATGGGTTCAGTCGTCGGTGAAAAAATTACACGCCTGTTTGAGCGGGCTCTGAA
>JAWSUP010000348.1:0-4681 GCA_033549405.1 Bacillota bacterium
AAGCCGCCGGCCTGACCGATGTCTTTGACCAGGGCAAAGTCGCGCTGGTTCCGGATCATTTTACTCCGAATAAAGACATTCAATCGGCTGAGCACTGTGCCCGTATGCGTCGTTTCGCCAAAGAGCGCGGAATCGAACACTATTATGAACAAGGTGAGCCAGGCATGGGTGTGGAGCATGTCATCCTGCCGGAAAATGGTCTGGTTGTTCCCGGAGCCGCTATCATCGGCGCTGATTCGCACACCTGCACATATGGTGCGCTGGGGGCATTCGCCACCGGCGTTGGCAGCACGGACCTGGCCTATGCGATGGCGACAGGAAAAACCTGGTTCCGGGTTCCGGATGCGATCCGTGTCAATCTGACCGGCACTTTGCCAGCCAACGTGACCGGCAAAGATGTCATCTTGCACTTGATCGGTTTGATCGGAGTCGATGGCGCCTTGTACCAGTCTCTGGAGTTTGCCGGACCTGGCGTTGCCGCACTGAGCATGGCTGAACGGCTGACCATCTGTAACATGGCTATTGAAGCCGGTGGCAAGAACGGTATTTTCCCGATCGATAATGCGACGCTTGATTACCTGCGCAAGTATGCTCCGGAGTCATTTGCCACCAGCACCTATACGGTTTATGAGGCTGATCCTGATGCTGTCTATGTCCGCACCATCAATATTGATTTGTCAGCGCTTCGCCAGACGGTTGCGTTCCCGCACCTGCCGGAAAACACGAAAACTGTTGGCAGTTTTGACGAGATCACGATTGATCAGGTCGTCATCGGATCCTGTACCAATGGCCGCCTTGAGGACATGAGGCTGGCAGCCAAGTGGCTCAGTGGACGTACCGTCGCCAAAGGACTGCGCCTGATTATCTTACCCGGTTCGCAGCGCGTCTGGCGCGAGGCGTTGGCGGAAGGCCTGCTGGCAATTTTTGCCGACGCGGGCGCCGTCATCAGCGCACCAACCTGCGGCCCTTGCCTGGGCGGGCACATGGGCATCCTCGCTGCCGGAGAGCGTTGCGTATCGACGACCAACCGCAATTTTGTCGGCCGCATGGGCCACCCGAAATCTGAAGTTTACCTGGCCGGCGTGCCGGTTGCCTGCGCATCAGCCGTGCTGGGCAGGATTGCCGGAACTGATGAACTGGACGTATAGGGATCTTCTAGACGTCAGAGCATATCAATAAATAACTGTCGATGCACGACATCGGCAAATACAAGGAGGAACGTCTGTGAGCATACAGGGTAAAGTGTTCAAATACGGAGCCAATGTCGATACGGATGTCATCATTCCCGCCCGGTATCTGAATACAGCCGAGCCGGCCGAGTTGGCCAGACACTGCATGGAAGATATCGACAAGACTTTTATCGAACGGGTCCAGCCAGGAGATATCATTGTCGCCGGAACCAATTTTGGCTGCGGTTCATCACGCGAACACGCGCCGGTCGCCATTAAGGCCAGCGGCATCAGCTGTGTCATCGCCCCCAGCTTTGCCAGGATCTTTTTTCGCAACGCCATCAATATGGGGTTGCCGATTCTTGAATGTGCGGAGGCAGCTGTCGCCATATCAGATGGCGATACTGTGACGGTCGATTTTACCACCGGCAGAATTGAAGATGAAACGACCGGACAAGTTTTCCAGGCAAGGCCTTTTCCGCCGTTTATCCGGCACATCATCGAATCAGACGGCCTGATGGGCACGCTAAAAGGAGCAGATTAAGAATGGCTAAATTCAAGATTGCCGTAATCCCCGGTGACGGGATCGGACCGGAAGTGACCAATGGAGCCCGCAAGGTTCTTGAAGCTGTCGGAACCAAATATGATCACACCTTCAAATTCGATGAGTGGCTGGCCGGTGGCATCGCCATCGATGCAACCGGGGAACCGCTGCCGGCAGCCACCGTTGCCGGCTGCCGCAACAGTCAGGCCGTGTTACTGGGTGCTGTCGGTGGTCCTCAATGGGATACGCTGCCCGGTGACAAGCGGCCGGAAAGAGCGCTTCTGGGCTTGCGTTCAGCACTGGGCCTGTACGCCAACCTGAGGCCGGCAGTCCTATATCCGCCACTGGCCTCAGCCTGCCCGCTGCATCCGGCGATCGCCGCAAGGGGTATTGATCTTATTTTTGTCCGAGAGCTGACCGGCGGCATCTATTTCGGTGAGCGCGGCCGACGCCAGGGGGCACTTGGCGCTGAAGCGTACGATACCGAAAGCTACAGCGTCGTTGAAGTCGAGCGAATTGCCCGCACGGCCTTTGAGCTGGCCAGAATCAGGAAGGGACACCTGACCAGCATCGACAAGGCTAATGTGCTGGAGAGCTCCCGCTTGTGGCGGGAGACCGTGATCAAGGTGGCGGGCGAGTATCCGGATGTCAGTCTGGATCACCTTTATGTCGACAATGCGTCCATGCAATTGATCCGCCGACCGGACTCCTTCGATGTCCTGGTTGCCAGCAACCTGTTTGGCGATATCCTGTCCGATGAGGCGGCCATGATCACCGGATCGATTGGCATGCTGCCATCAGCTTCTCTCGGATTGCCGGGTACACCCGGTATGTATGAGCCAATTCACGGATCTGCTCCGGACATCGCCGGCCAGGATCTGGCCAATCCACTGGCAGCCATTCTGTCCGGCGCGATGATGTTACGCCTGTCTTTTGCTCTCGAAAAGGAAGCAGAATCAATAGAAACGGCTGTCAGGACGGTACTTGATGACGGGTATCGGACACGTGATATCATGGAGCCTGACGCCAGACCAGAAAAGACTAAAATTGTCGGCACTCAGGCCATGAGCGACCTGGTAACCGCAGCTTTATGAATCTTTTAGAAAGTGGTGATATCCATGCGTAGTGACGCAGTTAAAAAAACTCCGGGACGGGCGCCACACCGGTCGCTCCTTTATGCCCTCGGTCTAACTGAAGAAGAGATGGGACGGCCGTTTATTGCTGTTGTCAACTCATTCAACGAGATCGTTCCCGGGCATATTCACTTGCGAACATTGTCAGATGCCGTCAAGGAGGGCATCCGCAGCGCCGGTGGCGTTCCATTCGAATTTCCGGCCATTGCTGTCTGTGACGGCATCGCCATGAACCATACCGGTATGAAATATTCCCTGATGAGCCGTGACCTTATCGCCGACAGCTGCGAGCTGATGCTTATGGCGCACGCTTTCGATGCCGTTGTCTTTATTCCCAGCTGTGACAAGGTTGTGCCAGGCATGCTGATGGCAGCAGCCCGGATGAACATACCCAGTATCTTTGTCAGTGGCGGCCCAATGCTGCCGGGACAACATCGGGGCAGTCGCATCGGTCTGAGCAACATGTTTGAGGCGGTCGGCGCACATGCTGCCGGTAAGATGGACGAAGAGGAACTCAACCTGATGGAGCTGTCAGCTTGTCCGACCTGCGGTAGCTGCTCAGGCATGTACACGGCAAACACCATGAACTGTCTGACCGAGGCTATGGGAATGTCACTGCCCGGCAGCGGCACCATCCCCGCTGTTTATGCAGATCGTCGCCGGTTGGCCAGACGGACCGGCGAACGGATTGTCGGCCTGCTCCAGGAGAACCGGACAGCCCGGACTATCCTGACACCCGCTGCGATCCGCAACGCGCTGCGCGTAGACATGGCCTTGGGCGGATCGACCAATTCAGTACTTCACATGCTGGCCATCGCGCGGGAAGCTGACGATGAGCTAAGTCTGGCAGAGATCGGCAAAATCAGTGACACAACACCGCAATTGTGCAAGCTCAATCCGGCCGGGCCTGACTTTATCACAGACCTGAATGATCGCGGCGGCATCACTGCTGTTATGGCCGAGCTGGCTAAAAAAGACCTGATCGACACGCTTAATCCGACCGTAGACGGGTCGGTGGCGACACGGATTATCAGGAGCGGAGGCGCAGATGGGCAGGTCATCCGGTCGATCGACAACCCGTATGCGCCTGATGGCGGTCTGGCTGTGCTGTTTGGCAACCTGGCACCCGATGGCTGTGTCGTGAAAAAAGGTGCTGTGCTGCCTGAAATGATGCGGCATGAAGGGCCGGTTCGTATTTTCGATGATGAAGAATCTGTATCAGAAGCCATTTTTTCCGGACAGATAAGACCGGGTGACGTCGTCGTGATTCGTTTCGAAGGTCCGCAAGGCGGGCCCGGCATGCGTGAAATGCTGACGCCTACCAGTGCCCTGGCCGGCATGGGACTGGACAACTGTGTCGCCCTGATTACCGACGGGCGCTTTTCTGGAGCGACCCGAGGTGCATCCATCGGTCATGTCAGCCCCGAAGCTGCCGTGGGTGGTCCGATCGCCCGTCTGCGCGAAGGCGACCGTATCCGCATTGATATCCCGGCACGGTCGCTCGACATCCTGATATCTGCTGAGGAGTTAGCGGCCAGGCAACCTGACCTGCTGCCGCAGCGGTCATTATCCGGTGTTATGGCCCGATATGAGCAGATGGTCGATGCAAGCAACCGCGGGGCGCGCCTGCTGCCGATGGCAAAAGGAGGGCCGGCTAGATGAATGGTGCAGAAACAATCATTGATTTTTTAACCAGAAAAGGTGTCAAGCACACCTTCGGCTATCCCGGCGGACCTGTCATTGTCTTGTTCGATGCAATTTACAGGGCAAATTTCCCCAACATCCTGACCCGCCACGAACAAGGCGCTGCCCATGCGGCTGAAGGTTACGCCAAG
>JAWSUP010000349.1:0-4672 GCA_033549405.1 Bacillota bacterium
GAAGAAACTATGATGATGGAAGCGCTTGAAGCAGGCGCAGAAGATTTTGCCACAGAAGAAGACGCTTATGAAGTTACGACAACAGCCGAGCAATATGAAGCAGTTCGCAGTGCGCTTGATCAGCAGGGTTACAATTTTCTTGACGTATCCCTCGGACCGGTTCCGAACACGTGGACACAGCTCAGTGACCCGGATATGATCGTCAAAATGGAAAAACTGATCGAGCGTCTGGAAGAACATGATGATGTTCAGGAAGTGTATCATAACTGGGAGACCTAACAGCCCCTTATAACCTGTGCGTTTTTCCTTGAGGGAGTGTGATCAGGACGGCAATCCGATTTGACAAACACCGCAAGCAAGTCGAAGCGGCGACCGCCGACCACTTGCGCGATCATCTTGAACCGCCGCTGCCCCGCAAGCAGGATAAACCAGACCGAGCTGATCGGAGTGGGCCGTTCAAGACTCTGGGCCGATTGGCAGATGCTGTCAATCGAGCTTCTGCCGTTGCCGAAAAGAATGATGATGAGATGAAAGCTGCCTTGCGTGAGATCGCTGTCATCGCCTTTATCGGACCCAGTGGCACCGGCAAAAGCACCCATGCAATCCGCATTGCCGGTAAATACCAGATTGCCTACATCATCGACGATGGACTTCTGATACATGGCAGCCGCATCCTGGCAGGGGCATCAGCCAAAAAGGCGCCTTCCAGACTGGAATCAGTCAGACAGGCGCTGTTTGCTGATGAAACGCGTGCCGCCGTCATGCGCAGGGCTTTGCTGGCCCACAAACCGTCGACCCTGATGATCCTGGGTACTTCAGATGGCATGTTGCTTAAGATCTGTCAAAATCTCTGGTTAAATCAGCCGGCAATGCTGATTCGAATCGAAGATGTCAGCAGTGAAGAAGAGATGCGACAGGCCAGGGAAGTGCGCCTGTCGCAGGGAAAACATGCCATTCCCGTACCGAGCATGGAGATCAAGCATGAGTTTTCCGGTACCTTTACCGACCCTTTTGCCCGCCTTCGGCGCAGACGCGATCGCAGCCAGGCAACCCACGAGTCTGATCGCACGGTTGTCCGGCCGACATTCTCCGGACTTGGCAATTACTCCATGTCCGATGATGCCATGCGCATGATGATCGAACTGATCCTGGACCAGATCAGGGGTGTTTCCGGCCTGATGGGGTTTGTTGTCAGAACTGAAGTCTATGGCGTTGTCCTGGATCTTGATCTGGCGCTCATCTATGGTTATAATGCGCCAGAGGTCTTGCAGGAAGTGCAGGAACGTGTCAGCAGCCAGGTAGAAGCGTATACGGCCATTAATGTCATGGCAGTCAATGTCAGGGCACGGCGTGTCGTGGACAGCCGGTCAGCCGGCCGGCAGGTCGCGCTGAGAGACAGGAGACCTTCATGAAAGAAAAAATATACACGATACCGGTCAACGATGCATTCGCATCGAGTGACACCTGTCCGGTCTGCACACTTGAGCAGACTTTGAACGATCAGCTTTCAGACTACTACCTCGGTCCGTCGCTGATGGAACCAGATGTACGTAAGACGACCAACGAAAAGGGCTTCTGCCGGGATCATCTGAGCCAGCTTTACAAAAGAGAGATCAACCGACTTGGACTTGGACTGATGTTGCATACCCATATGGTTGATCTTGTCGGGAATATCAATCCGGAACTCAAACAGAGCGTGCCGTCGGACCAGACGGGTTTTTTCAGCGGCAGGAAAAAGGATTACCGGCAGGTATTGAACCTGGCAGCTGATCGGATCGAGGCCAGGGCGAACAGCTGTGTGATCTGCGACCGGATCGCGGAGACGATGGAGCGCTATCTCGACGTCATCTTTTATGAATACAGCACCAATGCGGAATTCAGGCAGCGGTTTGAATCTGTGAACGGCTTCTGTCTGCCACACCTTGCGGTGCTTCTGCGTGGTGCCGCAAAATACCTCAACCAGAAACAGGCGGCTGTCTTTGTCGCTGCCCTGACTGAGATTCAAAACCGCAGCCTGGAAACACTGCGCGACGATGTTGAGTGGTTCACGCTTAAGTTCGACTACAGAAATCACGACAAGAGCTGGAAAAACAGCAAGGATGCCTTGCCACGCAGCATTCGCCGCCTGCGCGGTGACTGCAGACTCGATTAGCCGGTTAGGGCTGAAAAGAGATGATGAGCTGTTAATGAATACCTTGCTCATATTTTTTCTGAAGGCTGGAGGCTTCTGTTTATGAAAGATAACCCGAAAGGCAAAACCTCAACCAAAACGGCTGTGCAAACTGAGTTGAAAAATGGCAGTTATGGTTTTGTCCTGCCGGATCCGCTCCTCGAATGGCAAGACCAGCGCGCCGGCAAACCGGTCATTGTCCTGCGATCCAGTCGCCTGGGCGATCATACAATATCTGACGACCTCGGCGAGTCACTGATGACCGAATTTGTCAAGACAATTGCTGCCAGTCCTGCAGTGCCGGCGGCACTGCTTCTCTACGGCAGCGCTGTCTGCCTGGTGGCGCCGGACAGCCCGTTTCTGGATCTGCTGCGGAAGATGCAAAAGGGCGGCTGCGAAATCCTCTGTTGTCGGATCAGTTACGCCGGACTGATTGACGAAGATAAACCGCCGGTGGGACAGCTCGCGGACTGGGTCGAGTTGACCGACCGGATGCAGAAAGCAAAGACTGTTCTCTGGCCTTGACGACAGAAAGGAAGCATCAATCGATGAATATCTGGCACGACATTTCCGATACGCGCATCAAACCCGACAAATTTGTCGCAGTCATCGAGATACCCAAAGGTGGCAAGCAAAAATATGAACTTGACAAAGCAACCGGCATGCTCCGTCTTGACCGGATCCTTTATACATCGACGCACTATCCGGCCAACTATGGTTTTATACCCAGGACGCTGGCTGACGACGGCGACCCGCTCGATGTGCTTGTCCTGTGTTCCGAGCAATTACAGCCGATGTGCCTGGTTGACTGTTATCCGATCGGCATCTTTTCAATGACTGATGACGAGGAGCTTGATGAGAAAATCATCGCCATTCCTTTTGAGGATCCACAGATGAACCAGTGGCAAGATATTCATGAATTACCCAAACATATTTTTTCTGAAATTCAGCACTTTTTTACAGTCTATAAATCTCTTGAGCACACCGAAACAAGCCTCCAGGAAGTCGAAGACAGCAAGTCCGCGCGCCAGGTGATCGAAAAGTGCGTCAAGGCCTACAGAACCCACTTCAGAATCAAGGACTAAGGGCTGACCCTGTCAAATTGCTCAAGCCGGATCGAGCAGGCGCTTGTCACCCTCAATAGCCTGGATAGGCGCAATATCCTGTGTCACTTCAAGTGTGCCGAGATAAACCCCTTCATCGTCGCGCACGGCAAAGTAGCGGATCAAGACATAGCGCAGGCCCATGTGGATCCAGAAATCAGCGTGATCCCGGGTTCCCATCTTAAAATCATCGAGGATCGTTTCAACGACGTGGACGCTGGCGGGCGGATGACAATGGGCGACCTTGCGCCCGATGATCGCCCTGGTTCGGGCAAAAATCCGGTCGGATCCCTGAGAGAAATAACGCACCGTGTCTTCGGCATCGACAAAGGTGATGTCAAAGGGCAATGTATTCAACAAATGCACCATTTCTTCGAGCCGTAACACACCGCTGGACAGGTGCAGCATGCCATTCCCAGGTACAGTGGGCGTTTCATCGGAGGCTTCAATTCCCCTGTTGTGATCATCCTGATCTGCACGATCCAACGCTTCTTCGCGCTGCTTGGGTTGCCAGGCAAATACACTACGGGGCTGCAGCAGGCAAAAACCGATGTCGGCGCTCTCTGCGGCGATACTGCCCCAATCTTCTGACTGCAATTTTTCAAGAGATAAAGGCAAAAGGATGTTTTCCTCTTTGAAAATCATTTCATTGACTTTAATGCAGGCTTCCTGGATCATGAGGCGTAGCGCATCAGGCAGAACGGATCCGCCATGCCAGGCATCGACTGCCTTACGTACGTTCTTGATCATCGCCCTGATTTCGTCATCGACTCCCCACATGACCTTTGGTGGCGCTGTAACCCCATTGCGCTCCAGATAAGGAAAGAGCAGATTTTCCTTGCGGCTGTAATGCTTATCAATTTCCCACAGCTTTTCCAGTGCTTCCTGTAGTTTGCCGAAAAGTGCTGCCGGATCCTGGTTGCCGTCAGCCTGATCCAGCAGCGGTTCAATTTCTTTGTTGATCAGGCGTTCCAGGAGACGATTTTCCCGGCGGAACACCTGAACAGGGTGGCCGGGGATTTCAGCGGGATCTGTCGGTTGGTGGATTTCCTCTATTGATCCCTTGAATACGGAAGCATGCACGTCACACAGACGCTGGATCTCTGTAACAGGCATGCCTTCCGCCACCAGGTCCTGCTCGATCTGAGATATTTCTGCTGCTGAGACATCAGAAAAATGGCGGGCGAATTCATCGCGGACTTCCTCGACGGTCTTGCCATCATGCAGTTGACCGATCAGGCTTTTGAGGATAGTACGACGGTTTTCACGGTTGTTGATCAATTCACTCATATAGTTCCTCCTTGGGTTTGCTTGCATATTGTTTTGTAATATGCTTTGGCTCATGCCCGTAGCTGTAAGCGCTATCCATCATGTCGAAAAGAACCGGGAAGTCGAATTC
>JAWSUP010000350.1:0-4658 GCA_033549405.1 Bacillota bacterium
CTCTTTGACTTTTATTTTTTCTCCGGATTCATCGCGCGTGACATTTTTGATCCATTTGCCGCTCTTAAGGCGGAACAGGCAGATGATCGCTTTCATGGGCATGTCAAGCCGCAGGAGGCCACAGACGATGACAGGGTTGACATGAAAAAGGAAAGCGGCCGCCGCCCCGATCGGTATGGCCGACCACAGGCAGCTGATATCGGTGATCAGGGCAAAACGTGTGTCGCCGCTGCCACGGAATATGCCCATCAGGAAAGAACAGGCAAATGACATGAAAAAGATGACGACGGCATAAACGGCAATTAATTCGCCGGCCATCTGCCGGGTCGCATCCTCAATGTTGTACAGCGTGATGACCGGTTTACGGACCAGCAGCATAAACAGGGCACAACCGAGTCCGACATAGAAATAGACGTTGCGCAACCGGTTGGCTGTCGCGCGGGCCAATTGGTAATCCCGCTGTCCGATGATCTTGCCGATGATGACAGCAGAAGCATTGGCATTGCCGAGGATGATCGAAGTCGTCATCTGGTAGACGACAAATGCGATGCTGTTGGCCGCTACGACATCCGAACCGATTCGCCCCAGGATAGCTGAGTGAATGGAAATGCCGACAGCCCACAGGGTCTCATTGAGCATGACAGGCAGACCGTACTGAATCATATCGCGAAAGAGGATTTTATCCCAGTATCGGATCATACGGATGCGGTATTGTATTTTCTTTTCAATAAACAACATGTAGATAAGCACAATGATAATTTCGATCAGGCGGGCGATAACCGTACCGATGGCAGCGCCGGCGATGCCCAGGCGCGGCGCGCCAAATCTGCCGAAGATAAACATGTAGTTGAAAAAGACATTGGCGACAAACGAAACGATGTAGATGGAAGCAGATATCCGGACATTTTCGACACTGCGCAGAATGGTCAGGAGTGTGCTGGTAATGCCATAGAGGATATAGGAAGCGGCTACAATACGCAGGTAATCGATACCGGCTGCTATAACTTCAGGGTCACGCGTGTAGATGCCGATGACCTGGGCCGGGAAGAGCAGGGCAACAGCGGTAAAGATGGCTGCAACTAAGATCGCGATGCGCAGCGTGATGGACATGATTTTTCGAATGGCGCCGAGGTCGCCTTTACCCCAGTACTGGCTGCTCAGGACGATGCCGCCTCCTGTAATGCCGACGCAGGCGATTGTGAAGATGAAAAATAGCTGGTTGGCCAGCGTTGTGGCTGAGATGGCTGTCTCACCAAGAGATCCCAACATGACGGTATCCATCAGGTTGACACTGTACGAGATCATGCTTTGCAGGGCGATAGGCAAGGTTAACCGCCATAAAGTCTTGCGAAAAGCACCCAGATCAAATCCATCCACGAAGAACGCTCCCCCTTGCACTGTCAGGCTGTTACTGGCTCTCTTTCGCGAAGGATTGACAAGAACAAGGCAATCCGGGAGCGAAAGAATTAGAGCCAGTTATAAATGTCAATACCTCGCACTGTCAGGCTGTTACCAACGATACTTGTAACCATTATAGTAATATTTGTCAATTGATCAACAATAAATACAAAAAAATGTTTCATTCGCGTTTATGCCTCAGTTTCAATTGTCCTGGTGATGCATTTACGGCGATTTTCCGTTTCCTGAGCATTGCCATACATACAAGTCAAACAAAAAACAACTTCCCATCCCATAAAGCTTGTGGGAAAGTTGTGTAAAACGTTGTATACTGATCAAACCGGGCAAAACGATGCCCTTAACGGCAGACAGCCAATATTTCTGATCAGAGAGGTGGAAGCAACGTGAAACAGATCATCATTAAGAGTAACGAACTGACAGTCGCAATTGATCCTTTGGGCGCAGAACTGGCCAGCATCAAGGACCGACAGGATACTGAACACCTCTGGCAGGGGGACGAACGATTTTGGACATCCCGGGCGCCGGTGCTGTTTCCCATCGTCGGCGGTCTGAAAGCAGATCGCTATGAGATCGATGGCAAGTCATTTGAACTGGACAAGCACGGATTTGCCCGTTTGCGCGTGTTCACTGTTGCTGAACAGTCTGATGCATCAGTCCTGATGACATTGAAGGCTGATGTTGAGACCCGAAACGCTTATCCGTTTGACTTTCAGCTGTCCATCCGCTATACGGTTTGCGCCAATAGCCTTGCTGTCGATTACCAGATTGACAATTGCTCAAACCAGACCTTGTACGGCTCGATCGGCGCCCATGAAGGTTATTTCTGTCCGGAAGGCTTCGAGGCTTACGATCTGCTCTTTGAACAGGAAGAGACACTCCGGACCTGCGAACTGGATGGCAACCTGCTGAATGGCGACACAACAGTTGTTCTGGAAAAAGGATCGGTACTGCCGCTTCAGACAGCCTACTTTGCCGTGGACGCACTGGTATTTGCCACAATCCGCTCTCAGTCTGTGACCCTGGCCCGCCGGGACGGCGGCCGCAGGATCAGGGTGGATTTCCCTGGATTTCCGTCTTTGGGCATCTGGACAAAACCCGGTGCACCCTACCTGTGTATCGAACCCTGGTGCGGTTTGCCAGATGAAACCAGTTCGACGGGCAGGATCGATGAAAAGCGGGGTATCCTGGCCGTGCCGGCACAGCGTTCGTTGTCCAGATCGCACACCATTACAATCGATACTTGACACCAGGTCGCCATGCGCCATTAGGCAGGCTTGTATTTGACAAAGTACCAGCGGCTCTTTATCATGGAACCAGATTTAAATGCAAATCAGATGCATTTGCGTTTGAAATTGATACTGATGGAGGTGCTTCATGCGCTTTGTAAAAGCCTTTTTATTGGTTTTTGCGATCCTGATCCTGACAATCCCGCCATTGACTGCCTGTAGCCAGGCTGCTCAGCCACAGGAAACGGACGATCGCATGCAGATTGTGACGAGTTTCTATGTCCTCTATGATCTGGCCGGTAAAATTGGCGGCGAGCATGTCGTCGTGACAAATCTGGTGCCTCCCGGCACCGAGCCGCATGACTGGGAACCTGGAGCGGCAGACCTGATACGCCTCGAACAAGCAGACATGTTGATCTTCAATGGCGCCGGCATGGAACATTGGCTGGACAAAGTTATCACAGCATTATCCAACCAGGATCTGATCCTGGTTCAGACAACTGACGGTATGACTTTACTTTCAGCTGACTCCGCACATGATGAAGAAGGATTTGGAGAAGAGGAAGACCATGACAGTGACGGCCAGTTCGATCCACATGTGTGGCTTGATCCGCTAAATGCCCTGCATCAGCTGGACCTGATCTGCGCCGCGCTGGTTGCCGCAGATCCGGAACATGCTGACGATTATAATCAGGCGTATGAGCAATATTCCGCCGAATTGATTGCACTTGACCTGGCGTTCCGCCAGGGTCTGGCGGAGCTGCCCCGACGGGAAATCATCGTCGCTCATGAAGCCTTTGGCTACATGGCTCAAGCTTACGACCTGCACCAGGTTGGCATCGAAGGGCTTTCATCAGAGTCCGAGCCAGATCCTGCCCGAATGGCTGAGATAGTCGATTTTGCCCGCCAGCACGATGTACAGGTCATCTTTTTCGAAGAACTGGCATCACCGAAAGTTGCTGAAGCAATCGCCAGGGAGATCGGCGCACGGACTGCTGTGCTTAATCCGCTGGAAGGACTGACCAAAGAGCAGATTGTGACTGGAGAAGACTACTTTTCGGTCATGCGCCAGAATCTGGATGCACTCATCGACGCATTGTCGTAAAGAGCGCAGACTTTGCCGGTGCAATCTGGTATGATGTTGTCAGATGAAAGGTGTCGATGTGATGCAACCGATTCTGGAGCTTGAGAATGTCAGTTTTGGCTATAATCGGGACCTGGTTTTTTCCAGGGTCAGCTTTTCTGTGTTTCCCGGTGATTTCGTTGCCGTGATCGGCGCCAATGGAACCGGGAAAAGTACCCTGATTAAATTGATTTTAGGTCTGCTGCCGCCGGCAGCCGGAAATATTCTGCTATTCGGGCAATCGCGAAACGAATTTTCTGAACATGGTAAAATCGGTTATCTGCCGCAGGGACAGGCTTGGACTGCACAATCATTTCCGGCAACAGCCGCAGAAGTGGTCCTGACCGGCCTGTATCCACAGATTGGCCTGATGCGTTTTCCGAGACGAAAACATCGCGAACAAGTTAGAAAAGCCTTGGAACTGGTCGGCATGCAACATGCGGCCAACCGGCTGGTCGGCCAGCTGTCAGGCGGACAACAGCAGCGGGTTATGCTGGCGCGCGTCCTGATCAACCAGCCGCAGCTCATGATCCTGGATGAGCCGGCTACCGGCATTGATGACCAATCGGCTGCGAACCTCTATACATTGCTGCACGAACTGAACCGGACGCTCAATCTGACGATCCTGATGGTCACGCATGACATCGCCCGTTCTGAGCCGCACTTGAACCGTGTCTTTTGCCTGGAAAGCGGTTCCATGATTGAACTGGAGCACGACCAGTTGCTTGAGGAGCTGGATCATCGACACAAACATCCGGTCAATCCCGACTGTGCCTGTTGCGAGCCGACGGAGGCTGTATGATCTGTCTGTCGATTTTTGCCTATGCCTTTATGCAAAAAGCATTTCTGGTCGGCATCCTGCTGGCTTTGATCATACCCTGCATCGGGAT
>JAWSUP010000351.1:0-2891 GCA_033549405.1 Bacillota bacterium
GCGACTTTCAGTCGCAAAACAATCCCCTGTACTTTAGTGCAGGGGGTGGTTTAGAAGGTCTTTTACGGACCATGCGGGCAATTGCCGGTCTGGTCGCTCGCTATCGCAGCGAAGCGTTGCGCCAGGGTAACCATATCGTGGCTGATATCCTGTCACGCATCCCCGAAGAAGGCGCTGCGACCTTCCATGAGGCTTTGCAGTTTTTCCGTATCCTCCACTTCACCTTGTGGTTGGAAGGTGAATACCACAACACGATCGGCCGGTTTGACCTGCAGATGAACGGTTTTCTGGAAGCTGACCTGGCCAGCGGGCGTCTCGATGAAGCGTCTGCCTTCGAACTGCTTCTGGAGTTTTTTCTCAGCTTCAACAAGGACAGCAACCTCTATCCCGGCGTCCAACAGGGCGACAACGGTCAGAGCATGGTGCTGGGCGGCCGCGACGCAGCAGGCAATCCGGTTTTCAACCGTCTGACCGGACTGTGTCTTGAGGCAAGCAGAGAACTGCTGTTGATCGATCCCAAAATCAACCTGCGTGTCAGTAAGAATACACCCCTGGACATCTATCGTCAGGGGACTGAACTGACGCGGGAGGGGCTGGGCTTTCCCCAGTATTCCAATGATGATGTCGTGATACCCGGCCTGATCGATCTCGGGTATGATCCGGCCGATGCCGCCGATTACAGTGTTGCCGCCTGCTGGGAGTTCACGATTCCCGGCAAAGGCATGGATATTACCAATATCGATGCCGTTTCGTTCCCGGCCATCATCGACGCAGCCGTCCATGAGCACCTGGCAAATAGCCTTACATTCGAGCAGTTCATGGATCATGTCGCTGCATTACTGAGTGAACACTGCCGGACGCTGGTCCAAAACTGCTCCCGATTGTGGTTTGTTCCAGCCCCGTTTCTGTCGATCTTGACCGACGGCAGCATCGCGCGCCGTCAGGACATATCATCAGGTGCAAAGTACAACAACTGGGGCCTGCATGGCACAGGTATTGCGACGGCAATCGATTCGCTGGTCAATATCCGTCGCCTGGTCTTTGATGAACAGTCATTGACACCTGCTGAGCTGATCGATGCGATCGACAAGGACTTCGACGGATACGCATACCTCCTGCACCAGCTCCGCTATGAGTCCCCCAAGTTTGGTGACGGCACGGAAGATCCGGAGCAGATGGCAATCCGACTGCTCGACCTGTTTGCCCGCTCGGTCAAGGATCTGAGAAACGAACGCGGCGGGCGCATCAGGCCGGGAACCGGCACCGCCATGTATTATCTCTGGCATGTCCGCGACCTGCCGGCATCGCCTGATGGGCGGCGCAAAGGGGAGCCGCTGGCTGCCAATTACACCCCCAGCTTGTTTGCCAAGGTGCCGGGTCCCCTGTCGATCGTCAAGAGCTTCACCAGGCCGGACCTGTCGCAAATCATCAACGGCGGTCCGCTGACACTTGAATTTCACGACACGCTCTTTCGCACCCGGGAGAGCAGGGACAAGGTTTCTGCCCTGGTCAAGTGGTACATCGACAACGGCGGCCACCAGTTGCAGCTCAACGCGGTCAATCGGGAAACACTGGAAGCTGCCAAAGCACATCCGGACGAACATCGCCAGTTGATCGTGCGGGTCTGGGGTTGGAGCGCTTATTTCTGCGAACTGGATGAGGCTTACCAGGATCACGTCATGCACCGCATGGAGTATGGCGCGGTCAGTTGAAAGAGGCCGGCATGGCAACTGGAATCATCTTTGACATTAAGGAGATGAGCGTCAACGATGGCCCGGGGATCCGCACCACAGTCTTCTTTAAAGGCTGTCCCCTGAACTGCCGCTGGTGCCATAATCCTGAAGGCCTCTCCTTTGACATCGAGATCCGGGAATCCGGACCACCCTGCATGCACTGCGATTTATGCAGGATATCGTGCGGTCACGAGGATTGCCAGCCATTGGGTCGTTGCCTGCATGTCTGCCCGCAGGGACGGCTTAAATTGTGCGGAAGGCTGGTGGAAGCAACAGTGCTGGCTGCCGAGATCCGCCAGCAGGAAACCTTTCTGCTCCAGCACGGGGGCGTCACCTTGTCTGGCGGAGAGCCGCTGGCCCAGCCGGATTTCCTGCTGGACCTGATGCAGTCACTCAAACCGCTTCACCTGGCTATCGAGACATCTGGCTATGCGCCGGCTTCTGTCTTCCAATCCGTGTGCGGCCTGGCTGACCTGATCCTCATTGATATCAAGCACATGGACCCCGAGATGCACAAGACCTGGACCGGTGTCGACAATGACCGGATCCTGGATAACATCCGCTGGCTCAAAAGGCATAATCATCCTTTTATTGTCCGCCTGCCCCTGATTCCGGGTGTGAACGACGCGCCGGCGCACATGGAGGCAGCAGCGGCATTCCTGACAGGCGCACCTGCACTCATTCAGGTCGAACTGTTACCCTGTAATCCACTGGCCGGCAGCAAATACCCGTCCGTCGGGCGAAGCTGGCAGCCGGGATTTGACGAAGCGGTCAAACCGAATATTGATTGCACACCCTTTGAACAGCGGGTAATCCGGTGCAAGATCCTTTGATGAAGGGAGAGTCAGCCTTGTCAGGAAAGAAAACGCGACAGCCCGTCAAAGTGCGCCTGAGCGACATCGCGGCAGCCACCGGCTATTCGATCAACACGGTTTCGCACGCGCTCAAGGACAAGCCGGATATTGCCCCTGCGACCAGGCAGCTGATCCGGCAAAAGGCCCAGGAACTCGGTTATATTGCCGACGCTGTGGCAGGATCGCTGCGCTCTGGCCGATCGCGCACAATCGCCGTCATTCTCGGCGATATGGCCAACCCGCACTTTGGCCTCTGGGTGCGGGAGATCGAGACAAAAGCCTTTAGCCTGGGATACAGCACCCT
>JAWSUP010000351.1:2901-4634 GCA_033549405.1 Bacillota bacterium
ATCATCAACACCGATGAAGAGGAGGCCGTCGAACAGGAAGCGATCCGCACAGCTGTCGGTAAACGGGTGGACGGACTGATCCTGTGCCCGACCCAGAAGTCTCTGGCCAATCTCGATCTGATCAAAAAAACCGGCATCCCCTATGTCCTGATCGGCCGTCGCTTCGAACATGACCTGAGTCCATATGTCATACCGGACGACTTTGCGTCGGGGCTTCTAGCAACGCACTATCTGCTGGACCGGGGCTGCCGCCGGATCCTGTTGCTGGGCGGCCCGCCCTGGATCTCCAGCGCGCGTGAACGCGAAGCCGGCTATTGCCAGGCGCATCGAGACCAGGGACTTGACTGCCCGCCGCAGTACAGGCGCCAGTGCGGTATCAAGTCAGGCCAGGTTCGGGTGGTGCTTGAGCAGGTGCTGGCGGAAAAGCTGCCCTTCGATGCCATCGTTGCGTTCAGCGACCTGATGGCCCTGGAGGCGATGTCCATTCTGCAGGAACTGTCAGCAGAGCAATCAATCCTGCCGGTTGTGGGCTTCGACGATATTCTGTCCGGCTTGGCTGCGCCGGTCTCCCTGGTATCGGTCGCTGCTGTCGAATCTGTGGCTGATCAAGCACTGACGCTCCTGATGAAACATTTAGAACAGCCGGCACAGGTTGAACCGGACCATACAGATCAGATCGTTCTCGATGTCCGCCTGGTGGAACATAAGCTGGACAGTCGTAAGCAGAACAGTGCACATGATGATGCAGAACGAGACAAAATCAAATGGAGAATCCACCCTGATTGAACGAGGAACAATAAGAGAACCACGATGTAATGCCTGGAAACAGGCCAGGAGGTTACAGATGAAAAGCCAAATATGGGACAACAACGAAAAAAATGCTGTCAAAGACCTGATCTTCACACCTTTGCATGGCGTCAAGCTTCTTGACGGTCTCTTCAGGGAAACCTTCGAAAACAACCTGGGGTACCTCAAAAGCCTCGACATGGATGCCATGCTCTACTGGTTTCGCGACCGTGCCGGCAAGGATGCTCCGGGCATGCCATACCGCGGCCATTTCGAGGATAACATTAAAGGACAGACGGCCGGGCTCTTTTTGATGGGCGCCGGGCATGCCTTGCGCTGGCAAGAAGATGAATTGTTAAGAAGACGCATGGACAAAATTGTATCAGAGATCCGCGATTGTGCTGAAGAGGACGGCTACCTGATGGCCGTACCGAAATCAGAATTTGGCACACGGGAGTATCCGCACTATGTCCGCATCTGGCTAACCTACGGCCTGACGGCGGCCGCCCTGGCCGGCAACCCGGATGCTTTTGACATGCTGCGCCGCTGGCAGGACTGGTTCAACCAGTGCGACGACCTGCCGATCATCCGCTATCTGGTTCTGGCTTTCCAGGGGGTCGTCGCCAGCACTTACCTGTACAACACGCCGATCGGCCAATGGGACGATATTGAGACGACGATCAAGTATTATGAAGAGGATTGGCGCCTGGCCCAGTTTATCCATGGTGAACGCGATGCGGTGCACCAGCGCAACCAGCCGGGCAAAGAACCGCACCCGCACGGGACGGAAATTGAGGCCATGGAGGGCTATCTTGACCTGTACAGAGCGACCGGCAAGTATTACTACCTGCGGGCTGTAGAGAATTTCTACCGCCTGTATCAGCAGGACTGGCAATATCCGGGGAGCGGCATCGCTATGTGTGAAGCCGAAATATCCTATCCGCAAT
>JAWSUP010000352.1:0-4632 GCA_033549405.1 Bacillota bacterium
GCTTATAACGCTTTTCATTCATTGATACGCTTCCTTACTCTGCAGAAAACTTCTTCTTCCGATAAGCGGACGCTATCCGCGGCAGCGGCTTTATCAGCTTCGTCCAGCTTCATTTCGATTTCGTCGGTCAGGGATGCGTATTGCTCCAGACTGAGTACGACCATGGAACCATAACCGTTTTTTGTGAGATAAACAGGCTGGCCCCGCTTCACCGATTCTTCAATTTCCGTAAATTTGTTTCGCAGGTCGGAAACTGGCCTGATGTTAATCATAATAGTGGCCCCCATTACCAAGATTAAGGACTATCTATCTGGCGTTATATTATCATAATTACGCCATTTTATCAATGTTAGATTCGGCACGCAGAGAATTTACAATTCACGTCTGTTTCTGGTGATCAATAATTCCGACCAATATTTTTGAGAACACTGTAGCATTTCAGGCCTCTGAATAGTATTACTATTATAGGGGGTCAAACCTGGTGGATAACATTCGACAGTGCACAGCGTTGGAACTTGAAGAAGTCATTCATGAATTTGGCGACATGGTTTACAGGTTGGCCTATTCTTATTGCCGCAACAAACCAGATGCAGACGACATCTTTCAGGACGTATTCCTGAAATACATGAAAACGACACTTGTTTTTGACAGCGATGAACACCAAAAGGCCTGGCTTATACGCGTAACCATCAATTGCGCGAAAAGTGAGATGATGTCTTTCTGGAGACGCAGTGTCATTGAAATCACGGACGATATTGCTTTTACTGAACCAGATGAACAGCAATTAGCTGAAATTTTGAAGCAGCTGCCCGGAAAATATGGTATCGTGATTCACTTACATTACTATGAAGGATACTCCACTGAAGAAATTGCAGGACTTCTTGGCAAAAAACCTTCTACGATTCGTACGCAGCTGACGAGAGCCAGGGAGATATTACGAAAATTGCTAAGGGAGGATGACGCATGTTTGAAGATTGCTATCAAAGAATAAACGATAAAATAAAACCGGATGTGCAACTGGTTGAAAAAACGATTGGTTTGGCGCATCAGAGCAGGAAACGATTTAAGCTGGTTCCCGCAACCATGCTCATCGTCTTCATTGTGCTGATCAGTGCGACAGCCCTGGCTGCTAAAGTAACAACTGGTGATTGGCTTGGCTTTCTGATTCAGATGGACAATCCTGTCGATTTAGAAGAACTCCTGTCAGAGCCGGGCGAAAGCATTGTCTGCGGTGACCATCGGATTACTTTGCAAAGTGCCGTCGGCGATGGGACAGCGTATTATATCCTCCTGGATGTCGACACTGTATCCGGTGCGCCACTCTATGATTATCCACTGCGCCAGCTGTCAGAGACGATGCCGTCGAATATTCATTTGATCTATCTGATAAACGCTGATCTGGATGGTTTTGGCATTGGTGCAACACATTATCGTGTTGATGATGGAAATGATCCGTCAAAAGCGACGATGATCATTCGCGCTGAATTAAGCTATTCCGGCAAAGCGCCGAAGTGGATTGAATTCAATATTCTGTCAATCAATGGCATCATACAGGCCGAAGAGGCGCCTGATCAACGGAATATTGCAGAGGGCAGCTGGAGGTTTGTCATCTCTGGCAAGACTGACACAAAGGCCGTCACCTATCGGATCAGTGATGCGAAAGTCAGAATAACACCATTATCCCTTTCGATCAGAGCCAGGTCAGCCCCATTTGATCTGGACCCGAGATCAGGCATTCAAGTAGAAATGGATGATGGCAGCCTGATGGCAATTCCGCATATTGGCATAAGAACCGGTTTTGACGGGTTTTTCACCGATTGGGAAATGACGGCTATTTTCAATTCAATCATTGATCCGATGCGTGTCGTGGCTATCCATACTGAAAACGAGAGAATCGCTTTTAAAGAGCGGTGACGCCCTTTGATTTGATCCAGTATGGCCATGAATGCTGTATGCGCAACTTTTCAAATCGTTTGAAAAGACGAGGGGGGAGTGCCGTTCTATCATAGATAATATTTGACCACTGGACTATTCAAATCAGCCTATTTCTAATATAATTGGTCAGACCGGATTTGCTGATCAGCCGGGGCATTTTTTATTCTTGCGAGGTTGAGTCATGAAGAAATCGTTAGCCCTGCTGCTTATCCTGTTGTTGGTATTTTACGGTATACCGGAGCCGGTACAAACCGCAGGTCAGGACGCCCGTCCCTTTAAAACCGGCCTGACCGAACCGACTGAACGAGAAAAAGAGCTGTTTGCCAAAACAGCCAAGACGGCTGAGCTGATCCTGCCAAACAGCGAAGGCCTGGCCCGGATCAATGAAAACCGCAAAGCCAAAGGACTGCCGGTTTTAAACGGCCGCTTTGCCGCTCTCGAGAGCGAGTCTATTGTCACCGCAGACAACAAAAATCTGACAGATCAGAAGTATGCCGCAATCCTCGAGAATTACCAGAGCCTGCTCGAATCTTTGCCCTCTCAGGTTGACCTGAGCACGAGCACATATTTTCCGGCGATCAGTGACCAGGGGCAGCTTGGGTCCTGCGCCAGCTTTTCCAGCACCTACTACGCCGCCACCTATCAAACAGCTGCCCTCCGTGGCATCGAACTGACCGCAAATCCAGACCGAGTCCTGTCACCGCGTTTCACTTACAATCTCAATAACGATGGGGAAGACCAGGGATCCTCGCTCTACGGCAATCTGTTGACGCTTTACACGCGCGGCGCGCCTTTTGCCGACGAGGTTTCGATGCAGAATTACCAGTACGACGGCTACGACTTTGTCAGCCCGGGGGTGATCGACCCGCTGCAGTACCGCGAGTACCCGCAGACAGCCGCAATCTACAATGACGCCTTGAAGAACCGCCTGTATGACTTTGGCCTGCTCACGGATGCAGGCACTGCAGATGGCCTGGACCAGATCTGCCAGATGCTCAATAACGGCTATGTCCTTCTATTGGCGACAGATTACATTTACGACTGGCAATTTGACAAACCTGTCGCCGACGATCCGGCCACCATCGCCGACAATGGTTTCACCGGCCAGCGCGCCAGTTACGGGATGGTCGTGCCGAACCCCGACAATGTCAGCCGGCACGCCATGACTGTGGACGGCTACAACAAGGACATCTGGGTGGACATTGATGGCGACGGTGCGGTCGCCAGCTACGAAAAAGGTGCACTCAAAGTCGCCAATTCCTGGGGCGCCGATTGGATGAACGACGGTTTCGTCTGGCTGTCCTTTAATGCCCTGCAGGATGCCAATGGCCACTTGGGGGTCGTCGCCGATGACGCGCTGATCTATCTGGTTGCCCAGGACACCTATACCCCGCAGGCCACCGCCGAGATCACCGTCAACACTGCCCGCCGCAACGAGCTCTGGCTGTTTGGCGGCGTCAACTGGAGCGAAGCCGGCGAGCCGGTTTTCGCCTATTCGGACTATGTGTTCAGCGGCCATTGGGGCGGCCCGTATTCATTTGCCGGTACCGGCTCGTCCAGCACCGCCACGGTCGTCATCGACCTCAGCGACGCGATTGCCGGCGAAGGTTTCACAGGCGCCGGCGGCAAGCTCTCGCTGTTTGCCGGTGTCGGCGACGACATGAGCGGCAGCCTGGTCCAGCGGGTCGACAGCATCGTCTATAAGGCAGCCGAGACGGTGATTCCCCTGGAAAGCTTGCCGGTAACCGTCAATTACACGCTGAGCTGGTTCACTGGCAAGGCCTTGATCAGCGCAGCCGATCCGCCGGCCTATGACCCGGGCGTTGAGGCTCTGCCGGTCATGCCGGGCAATTCGTCCCAGGGGATCTGGTCGTCCGGGCCTGATGAAGTGGCGGAGTGGCAGTTCACACCGGGTAAGTCCGGCTATTACACATTCAGCCACTCGCTCGGGGCGCAAGGCGCGCTGGAAATTCTCAACGACGCGCGCCAGCTGCTCTATATGGATGCCGAAACAGGAGGACTGACTGTGCCGCTCTATGCCGGCAAGACCTACTGCCTGCGCGTTTGGTACGCCGGACCGGGCGAAGGCGCGTCCTTCACCGCCAGTCTCTTGGCGGACAACCTTTGGCAGCCTTCCGGCCTGTCAGCACAACTCAGTTCATTGAGCCTGTCCAGCAGCGAACCGCTATCGCCTGCCTTTACTTCTGATATCTATGGCTACAGTGCCCAGGTCGCCGCAGGATTTTCCGTGCAGGCGACGCCGTCTGACGCTGCAGCCTATGTTGTGACCGGCGGCAAGGTCGGCCTCAGCCACGATGTATTGCTTGAGGAAAACAGCACCGCGCTCTCCCGGATCGTGGTCACCGCGCGCGACTGGCTGCAGACAAGGGTCTACAAGGTGCAGGCCACCCGGGGCACCTGTTCGGCCGAGGCCGGTCTGGCCGCGCTGACTGTTTCGTCCGGGACCTGGGACCAGCCTTTTACTGCCGCGGTAACCCGCTACCATGTCACCTTGCCGGAGGCGGACGGGACAGTGACCGTCACCGCCGCCTCGGTCGATACACGGGCTGCCGTTTACATCAACGGGATCCGTCAGGACAGTCTGACCCTGAATGTCTTGCCCGGCGGCAACCGGACTGTTTCGGTCCGCGTGCTGGCTGAAGACCTGGTATCCAGCCGCACCTATACAGTCGAGCT
>JAWSUP010000353.1:0-4614 GCA_033549405.1 Bacillota bacterium
TGCATTGCTTCCGGTCCAATCACCTATACTGAGTTAACCCGATAGCCACATACAAAAATAGTTAAAAATAATAGAGGTGGTTACTGTTTCGAAATGAACGGCCTTTTTTCAATAATACTGAAACAACTTGGATTTAAGGTGACTGATCTGCTTGCAAGAGTGATCAGAGACGGCGCAGAATTAACCGCAAAGACCCATCAAGTATTATTGGTTGAAATCGGAGATGTAAAATATCTTGCAGATGTGGGTTTTGGCAATAAAGGCATCACGGCGCCCATTATATTCAAGGAGAATATTGAGCAGATGCAGTTTACACAAATCTACAGAATCGTGAACAGCAAGTATGGTTATTCATTGCAGTGCAAGGATGATATAGACTACCTGAGCTTGTATACTTTCACAATTGAAGAATGCCTGCCTGTTGATTATGACATGTCGAATTTCTATAGTTATGCTAATCCAAAATCCATTTTTCGATCAATGAAGTTTATTACTAAACCCACTTTAGAAGGCCGTCTGACCATGACAGGAAATCAAATGAAAATACTTCACAATGGTCAGGAAACTGTAACTGTGCTATCTAGTGATAAGGAATATATTGAGTGTTTGCATAAATATTTCGGGATTGATATGGAACGGGTGAATTGAAAACCACCGGGGACATATTTAAAAATGAATACACGCGAAAGAATCAAGGTCTGCAATTTTCAGGAGGCTGACCGGGTGCTCATCGATATCGGCGGTTCACAGGTAGTATCAGTCATTTGCTTTGCCCTTTATTGTGTTGACAACGAAATGGCATAAAACTATTCTAAGTACAACTCATATAGTACAAATCATAACAACGTCATCAGCGTAGGATTCATGCGATGATTATTGTCCGATGGACCATTGAATGTCATAGTTGTTGTTAGCCAGGCTATCGGCATTTGATGGTATGAACATGAACAAATAATTGTGCTAGCAATTTTGTCAACTTTAATACTATAGTAAAACGTCCAGTCATGGTATGAAGACTGGTGACAGGCTATCAACAAATACAGAAGTTGAAGAATGGCCATCTTCTGACCTTTGATGACGAAAGCTACTGTATGAAGCATGCACTGATGAGACAAACACAGAGGTGAAACCTGTTGCATTTAACGGTATTGTGTAGATTAAACTGGCTGCACGACTAGCCAGTTTTGTACAAATCAAATTCAAAAAACGGCAGAACTAACACAATCAGTCCGATGCATGATATGTCAAAATAAAACCATGCCGGCATGATTAGCCTGCCGGCATGGTTCCACAGTAAAATATGGCTTAATTAGAATCTATTGGCTGCTCCGGCCAGCATAACCAGCGACCGTGCCGTACAATTCTGGCAACGAGCTTCATTCTCCGAATTGATCGTGTCGCAATCGTCACATAAACTTAATATCGATCCACCACAAGAGTGGCAACTTGATTCATTAAGTGAAAACAAAACCTTGCCGCAACGTCTGCAGCTATCGTTCGTGATCTTCTTCATGATACTCACCTCCTGTTTTTAATGGTTCATCATGATTGATTGATATGTGTAAATCATATACATAAATGCAAGAATTTACTGATACACCGGTTACAGAAGCTTGCGAATAGTGGATGCCGGACCGGCATCGATTTAGTGCAAAGCTGTTTTGCATTGAAAAGCCCTTCTCTTGGCTTTACCGGTGACAGTATGGTTTTAGCTACCGAGTTAAATTATAGGTTGTATGAAACATGAAAAAAAACAAATCCCATGGGACAAGTCAAGACAAGAGTACAGATATCAAGAGACCCGAAGAAATTCTTCAGGTCTTATGCATAAATGATTATGGATTGTGGTGTCTCACAAATAAGATCCCTGATTGATCAGATCAGGCATGATGGCAGGTCGTTCCTATCTCAGCTGTGCAGCGCCTTGATCAGACGCAGATTTTCCTGGACGGCAAATGTGTCGGCATCATCAACCATAGAATAAACATTGCCGGCCTTAAAAGCCCAGATCTCATAGCCGCCGCGGCACAACTGGTCCTGGGTCGGAAAATAGGATACCGAACCATTGGTGTTGGACAAGCAAAGCGTATGTTGATAAGGGCTGTCCTTGCGAATGCGCAGGGTGATTTCAACGAACATCTCGAATGGGAACGGCACAAATGCCGCCGGACCGATGGCGATGATGGTCTGTCTCAACACATAATGTGTCTTTACCGGCTCGCTTGAATCATGTTCCGCAATAACGCCCCGCCACTTCATCAGTTCATTGACTGCCGCATATTTTTTGTAATTGTCGGGCCAGAGATCAAGATCACCGATTTTGTCGATCTCAGCCTGGGCCTCGGCACGGGATGGTAGTGGATTGTATGGAATGTGGATATCGTCGGTGATGGCAGCCACTTCGACCTTGCGCCAATCATGAATCGAGCGCCAGGCACGAACGGCGTCAAGTGCGGCTCTACCGCCAAGTTCATAAGCGAGTTTCAGAGTACCGGTCGATCCGCCGTTGGCAATCCTTGGACCAATATCACCTTCGGCACCATTATAAAATCCGGTAATGCCACCACTTTGTTCTTCCAGGCGGTCGATCATCGGTCCCGCCCAATCCCGGGTGATTTCCGGGTTACAGCCCGAGCCTGTGCAATGGGCGCAATAGTGGATTATATTGGCGATGATCTCGCCATCGTCACCTTTGAATGAAAGGACCGTCATGACCGGGTCATAAGGTCCCCATGGATTCTGGCCGAGAACGATGGTGCCGTTGGCCCGAATCTCGCGGCGGTTGATGCCAACCTCACTGAAGGTCGTGCCGATGCCGAGCCTGGCTCCCCTGCGGCTTTTCCATGCTTCCTGCGCCGCTTTGACCGAACAGGGAATCAAGGTATTGTCGATGTAAGGTTGATTAACCATGCCCCATCCGGACGATTTAGACGTATTAGGCCCGGAATGGGTGTGGGTCGGTGATACCAGGACATGATCGGCCGGAATTCCGGTCGCGTCCCCAATCAACTTACGCAGGCGGTCGGCCGTATCGTTACCGATTGAACAGACAGTCACGCTTAAAAGAATAGCTGCTGCAGTCTCTGACTCCACCGCAACGGCAGTGACCGTCAGGTCGTCGGCGACAGATTCTGCGGGTCTGCCGGGTGCGTATCCATGCAGGATTGTGCCAATCGGCGGTGTGATGATGGCGCGCCCGACTCCAGCTAAGAATTTCTGGTCCATCGTATCATCTCCTTTTTTCTATGCGTCCAGAAAAAGACGGTGATTTAATTATATCATATTGCCTCCTACATCAAATAGGATTGCCTTTTATATTATCCTGCTGGATCTCGTAATCTGTATAGCATGTCTTTTATAAAATATTTCTGGGATCTTTGTTCAAACTTTTTCTGGATCTGCCAACATGAGAAGAAGCTTGACATGGAGGTCCTCCTAGAACTTTTTCTCTATTTGATATTTCATTATGGAACATTTGTTGATTTATTCGCTCAAATATTGAACTCATTGTCTGATTTCTCATGATTTCACAGCAGTTAATTGACGTGATCCCACTTATGAGATCACGTCAAGGGTGGTTCGCATATAGACATCAGTCTCCATCTAAGTCAAGCAGACTTTTTTTGTCGGTCAGCGGCCATCTGCATCACATCCTCTGAAATAAAGCAGCGACCAGCCGACCATTCCTCACTGTACTCAATCATGTAGCAGGTCATCAGCCGTACATAGGCGTCCACGCTCGGGAAGATACCAACAACATTGGTCTGTCACCGGATCTCCCGGCTCAGTCGTTGAATCAATGTAAACCAGACAACTGCCTCAATTGACTAGCCACAAATATTTACAATAATCAATATTGACAATCATCGATATAGCATCTATAATCACTCATGTACTGATGCATGTGATAATTAGAGGGTATGGTGATGATCGTGCAGACATATGAGACCGGGTCAGTCCTGCTCAAAGCGATCGGGGAGCCGATCCGGCTGCAGATCCTCGATATTTTATCAAACGGTGAAATGTGCGCCTGTGACATCTTGCAAAATCTGTCGATCTCACAACCGACCTTGTCCCATCATATGAAAGCTCTGACCGCCTCCGGATGGGTCAACGCTCGCAAAAAAGCAACCTGGATGTACTATTCAGTCAACAGGGACACCGTACAAAAAATGTACCAGTACATGATTGATCTGACAACACAAAAACCTGAAGCAACAGACCGGATCATCATAAGTAGCTGTACCTGTTGTGAACCGGACGATGATACAAGCAACATGACAAGAGAAAGAGGACGAATATCATGAAACATGACAAAAATGAAAAACGCAAACTGATCATGAAAAACTATGCTGCTGTGGTGACCAGCCGGGGATCTACCGGTTGTTGCGGCAGTGGGTGCAGCTGCTCCGATTCGCCTGCCGATGCCCGCGAGGCTGCCCGTGCCCTCGGCTATTCGGAGGACGATCTGAGTGCCGTTCCGGATGCAGCCAACATGGGGCTGGGCTGCGGCAACCCTCTGGCCATCGCAGCACTCCAACCTGGAGAGACAGTTCTGGATCTGGGCAGCGGCGGCGGATTCGATTGTTTTCTGGCCCACAGGCAGGTTGGTCC
>JAWSUP010000354.1:0-4608 GCA_033549405.1 Bacillota bacterium
GGTGTCGGCGGCCACTGCCTGGCGGTCGACCCGTATTTCATCTATGCCAAGGCGCCCGAGACTGCCCTGATGATCAAGCTAGCCCGTGACATCAATTCCGGCATGCCGGACTATGTCGCAGAACAGGTCATGTTGCTGCTCAGCGGGATCGAGAACCAGGTCATCGCCGTTTTCGGCGCAGCCTATAAGGGCAATACCGACGACACGCGTGAGAGCCCTGCCCTTGAAGTCATCGAGCAGCTGCGCAGCCGGGGCGGCGAGGTCCGGATCCATGACCCGCATGTGCGCCAGGCCGGTTTCGTCGGTCTGGATGAAGCCGTCACCGGCGCTCACATCATCGTGGTCCTGGCGGATCACACAGAGTTCAAAAATCTCGACCATCACCGGATCGCCACAAAAATGGCCCGCCCGCTCCTCTTTGATCTGAAAAGTTGCATTTCGCAGCAGCAGGGCAGCGGCCTGACCATCGTTCACTACGGGAACCTGTCCGCCTTCAAGCAAAGCATTCCGAACCAGGCAGGGGAGGGCCGCCCATGAAGAAGATCATGACCATCTTCGGGACGCGACCGGAAGCCATCAAGATGGCCCCCCTGGTCCTGGCGCTGCAAAAGCACCCAAAACTCGACTGCATCGTCTGCGTGACCGCCCAGCATCGCCAGATGCTCGACCAGGTCCTCCAGTCTTTTGCCATCAAGCCGGACCACGACCTCAACATCATGAGCCAGGGCCAGAGTCTCGAGCAGATCCTGACCCGTGCCCTCAACGGCCTGGGCGAGGTTATGCGCGCGGTCAAGCCGGATATGGTCCTGGTCCACGGCGATACGGCGACAACGATGGCGGCCGCCCTGGCGGCCTATTATCAGCAGATCCCGCTGGGTCATGTCGAGGCGGGCCTGCGGACCGGCAACAAGTTCTCGCCGTTCCCGGAAGAGATCAACCGCCAGGTCACCGGCGTCATCGCCGACCTGCATTTCGCCCCGACCGAACAGGCGAAGGCAAACCTGCTCAGGGAGAATAAAGACCCCCGGGCGATCGTGGTCACCGGCAACACGGCGATCGACGCCCTCCAGACGACCGTCAAAGCAGACTACAGCCATCCGCAGCTGGACTGGGCCGCAGGCAGCCGCCTGATCCTCCTGACCGCCCACCGCCGCGAGAACCTCGGTGAGCCGATGCGGGCGATCTTCAGGGCGGTCCGCACCATCGTCACGGAGTTCCCCGATACAAAAGTGATCTACCCGGTGCACCTGAATCCCCAGGTTCAGCAAACCGCCCGGGAGATCCTGGAAGACCACCCTCGCATCCGCCTGATCGAGCCGCTGGATGTGCTGGACTTCCACAATTTCCTCGCCCGAGCCCACCTGATCATGACCGACAGCGGCGGCATCCAGGAGGAAGCGCCTTCTCTCGGCAAACCGGTCCTGGTCCTCAGGGACACGACGGAGCGGCCGGAAGGCATCACGGCCGGCACGCTGCGCCTGGTCGGTACGGATGAGACAACCATATACCAGGAGACGAAGCGACTCCTGACTGATGAACAGGCGTACAAGACCATGGCGACAGCGCCCAACCCGTATGGCGACGGCCACGCATCTGCTCGCATCTGCGCGGCGATCGAAGCCTGGTTTTCAGCAAAAGAAATTAAACAGTAAGGCAGGCCGGGATATGACAACCATGCAAAAAGAAAATATCCTCGGCGTACCGGTCTGTATCACGGACCAGCAAAGCCTGATCGAGCGCATCCACGCGGACATCGCAGAGAAGCGGCAGCGTTTCATCGTGGCCATCAACCCTGAAAAGCTCCTTAAGGCCAGGAAGGACACGCAGCTCAAGGCGCTCCTCCTCAAGGCTGATTACCCGATCGCTGACGGTGTCGGCATCCTGCTGGCATCGCGTCTCAAAGGCGGTCTTATCCGAGAGCGCGTTACGGGGATCGACTGCATGCAGCAGCTCTGCCGAGCAGCCCGGGCGCGCGGCTACGGCGTCTTCCTCTACGGCGCCAGGCCGGAGATCGTCAGCCAGGCAAAAGACAAGCTGGAACAGCTCTATCCGGGCATCCGCATCACCGGCACCCTGGATGGTTATGTCCAGGATGATGAGCAGATCATTCAGACGATCAACGAGTCTAAGGCCGACATCGTCTTTGTGGCGCTCGGTTCGCCGAAACAGGAGAACTGGATCGAGCGCAACCGGTCCAGAACAGGCGCCTTTATCTTTCAGGGTGTCGGCGGTTCCTTCGACGTCCTGTCCGGACACCTGAAACGCGCCCCGGACCTGTTCCTGAAACTGGGTCTGGAGTGGTTCTACCGTCTGTTGCAACAACCCGGCCGCATCTTCCGGCAGTTTCGCCTGTTGGGATTTGTCTGGCTGGTTATATGGGGGAAGTCATGAAGAATCATCAGGTTACGAAGAAACAGGCCATCAAGAAGCAGGCAGTAAAAAAGAAACCAAAAAAGCTGACGAAGAAGAACAAGCGGGTTCTTATGTTCGCCATCCCAGCAGTCATTTTCCTGGTTGTGGTCATCGCGGTCGGTTCCTATGTCGCCTCGCTGATCAACCTGGTCAAACCGCCCGACTTCACCGGCGATGCGACGCTTCATGAATCCGATATCTTCGAGCCAGACGATTATGTGACAACCACGACAGGCACGACCACAGCTGCCAACCACACCACCCGGACGACAGGGAAGCCGGGTGATCCGACGACGATCGAGACGACGATCGAGACAACGATCGACCCGGTCGTGATCCTGGCCGAAGAACACGATGCCGCCCTGTCGAGCCTGCCCATGGCAGCCGACAACCAGGTCTACAACATTCTCCTGATCGGTACCGACAACCGGGGCAATGAGCTGAACGGCCGCTCTGACGCCATGCTGATCCTCTCCGTGAACAAGCGGACCGACAAAATCCAGATCGTCTCCCTGATGCGCGCCCTCTATGTCAAGATACCCGGCCGTGAGCACTCGATGCTCAACGCCGCCTTTTCCTGGGGTGGCGCCAGCCTCTTGAAACGCACGGTCGAGGAGAATTTCCGCATCCCGATCCATGATTACATCGTGATCAATTTCTATGGGTTCGAGCAGGTGATCGACCAGATCGGCGGCATCACAATCAGCCTGACAGAAGCTGAAATTGGTTACCTGGTCGAAAAGAATCCGGGAGCTGTGCTGCAGGTGGGTGAGAACTCCCTCAATGGCCGTCTGGCACTCTGGTATGCCCGCACGCGCAAGATCGACTCGGACTTCACGCGCACCAGCCGCCAGCGCATTGTCATGGAAACCCTGATCCGCAAGATCGGCCAGATGAGCCTCAGTGAGCTTGACGGCCTGGCCCGCCAGATCCTGCCGCTGGTCAAGAGCAGCCGCACCGGCTCGTCGATGCTGGCCCTGGTGGCCGACGCCTATGCCTGGCGCAACTACCCGATCCGCCAGATGATGATCCCGATCAACAACTCCTATAAGTCGATCGTCGTCCGCGGCGTCCAGATGTACCGCTTCGATGTCACAGCCAATGTCGAGAAGCTCCAGCAGTTTCTCTACAAATAAACGAAACCAGTAAGCAAGCCATCCACCGATACTGTTTGACAGTCCAATTAATATCAGCTAATCTTGAGACAGTATTCCCAACACCTGAAAGGGGTCCGATGAAGTGGAAAATGAAACCATCGACCTGATGCACCTGGTCCGCATCATCAGGAAACGCCTCTGGGTCATCGTCCTGGCGGCATTTCTCTGTGTCGCGCTGAGCGGTGTCTATTCCTACTTCATCGTCGAAGAGGAATACAGTGCGGATGTCCTTCTGTACATCTGGCAGGAGACGCAGTCCGGCAGCCAGGATGCGGTCAACTACAGCGACCTGCAGCTCTTTGCCCAGCTGGTCAATGACTACCAGGAGCTGGCCAAGAGCCGACTGGTCACGGGCATCGTGGCTGAAGAACTGGGCCTCCCGGAGACCAGCATCGCCCGGCTCCGCTCGTTGATCACAGTCGGCAACCGGGCCAATACGCGCCACCTGACCATCGTCGTCAAGGATTCGGACCCTGTCTTTGCCGCCACCCTGGCCAATAAGGTGGCGGATGTATTCTCCCGGGTCGTCGTCGACAAGATGGGCGCCGGCCAGGTCAATATCATCGATACGGCGATCGTCCCGGGCAGCCCGTCTTCGCCCAACAAACCGATGAACTTGATGATCGGCCTGATCCTGGGCCTGATGATCGGTGTCGGCATCGTCTTCCTGATCGAGTTCCTCGATACGTCGGTCAAGTCGACGGAAGATGTCGAGAGTCTGACCGGCTTTACGCTCCTGGGCATCGTCCCTGAGTTCGAGAGCCCGTCGACCCGCGAGAGGAGACGCTGATATGGACGGACGCACCCAGTTCTATGATCCGGATCTGCTCGCCCACCTTGACCCGGTGTCTCATGTATCGGAGTCGGTCAAGATCATCCGCACCAACATCGAGTTCTCTTCGATCGACAAACCGCTCAAAACGATCGCGGTCACCAGCACCAACCAGTCGGAAGGGAAGACCGCCGTCATCGCCAACCTGGCCATCACCTATGCCCAGGTGGGCCGCCGTGTTCTCCTGATCGATTCTGACCTGCGCCG
>JAWSUP010000355.1:0-4598 GCA_033549405.1 Bacillota bacterium
GACGCCAACCGATTACATCATCCGCCTGCGCCTGGAACATGCGCGCCGCCTGCTGCAGACCGGCGGCATTTGCATCACAGCCGCGGCAGCTGAAAGCGGTTTTCCGGACAGCAACTACTTTTCCCGCCAGTTCCGCCGGCATTATGGCATGGCGCCGCGTGATTACCTTCGTTTCCTGCAGGGTATCAGGCGACATTGAAGGCAATGATTTCAGCAACTGTCAAAGGTCACCTGTTTGCCCTGGTGACCATCACAATCTGGAGTTCCACCTTTATCGTCAGCAAGATTCTGCTGGCGTCGATGACGCCGCTGCAGATCCTGACGATCCGCTTTGCCATCGCGATAGTTTTTCTGAGCATCATCCATCCCCGATTCCGCAGGCCGGTATCAATCAGGGAGGAATTGCTGTTTCTGGGGATCGGCGCTGCACTGGTGTTTTATTTTATCTGCGAAAACTCCGCCCTGAAACAGACCTTTACGTCAAACGTCAGCTTGATCGTCGCAACCATTCCGCTTTTGACCGGAGTGCTCTCGATGGCATTCAACAAAACCCGTTTTTTAACCCGGAAACGCATAATCGGCTTCATTCTGGCTTATCTGGGCGTCACCCTGATCATTATCAGCGGCAACCGCCTCCAGGGCGTAAAGCCGATTGGCGATCTTCTGGCCTTGTCTGCTGCCGTTCTTTTTGCCTTCTATTCTCTGCTGATGGAAAAAACGCCCAAGGACCGCCATTTGATCCAACTGACCAGAAAAGTCTTCGTATACGGCTTTTTTATTCTTGCCGCCGTGTCACTTATAAGTTGGGAACCGGTTCTGCCATTGTCAGTGACGCCGTCTATGATCCTGAGTCTCTTATTTCTGGGCATCGTCGCTTCATCTTTAGCGTTCATCTTGTGGAATCATGCCATCAAAGCCATCGGGTCTGTGAAAACGAATCAATACATCTACCTGATACCGGTCGTAACGACGCTGATGTCAGCGGTCATGCTCAGCGAACCGATCACAGTCACGACAGTGATCGGCGCCGTACTGATATTATCTGGACTATATTTGTCTGAAAAGACAAATGGGGCCTGTCATCCGTCAGAAGATCAACCGGTGCGTGACGCTAAAATTAGCACTGACGATTCAGAGTGAACACTGGCTCCAGAAAGCGTCACCCAGGCGATGTTGCCGATCATCCCATTGATCCCTGAAATTCATCAGCTCCAGACGCAGGCGATCAACAATCGCCGCATGATCTTCCTGCCCATAAAGGTTTTGCCTTTCAGCAGGATCCTGCAGCAAGTCAAACAGCTGTGTTTGCCGGATGTTTCCGGCGTACTCTATCAGTTTGTAGCGGTCATCCTTGACGCTGCGGATCAGGTCGGTGTAGGCAAAATACAAGGTGTCGCGTACGGATACCTGCGGATTTTGCATAGACGGCAGTAGGCTTAAGCCTTCAACGGTTGCTGGCTGTTCGATCGACAGCAGCTCGCAAAGTGTGGGATAGATGTCCAGGAGATAAGCGTATTGATCGCATCTCTGACCAACCGGGATGCCAGGGCCGCAAAAGATCAGCGGAATCCTGATGCTGTGATCATAACAATTCTGTTTGCCCATCAATCCGTGCTGCCCTAAAGCCAAACCGTTGTCGCCGGCCAGAACGATAATGGTCTCATCCATTTGGCCAGATTCATCCAGTGCCTGCAGGATACGGCCGATCTCAAAGTCAAGATGAGTAATCATCGCATAGTATTCGGCCAGATGGCGGCGAATTTCAGCCGGATCTCTCGGGCTTGCGGCCAGCACCTCGTCACGGATATGCTGCACGCCATATTGAAATGGATGCTCGGACATGAAGTTTTCCGGTAGAGCGATGCTTTCGGGATCATATAAAGCTTTGAAACGCTCTGGCATGGAACGGGGATCGTGTGGCGCCAGGTATGACACGTACATAAAGAAGGGCTGATCTGTTGAATAACCGCCAATGAATTGAACAGCCTCATCGCTGATGAGTTCCGTTGAATGTTTTCCAGGCGTATACCGGTCACAATGCACCCGGGTGACGGCGCTGTTGGCCTGGAAATTCATGATACAGTTGATCTCATTGTCGTAGGCCCCAGTCGGATCATGGTCACAGACTGGTACATTCCAATGATCCCACATGCCGCCGAAAAAGATGGAACCGCCATCCGTGAAGCTTCTGGCGTAAGCTGCGGTACCGTTGTGCCATTTGCCGGTGCCGAATGTGCGGTAGTCTGCAGACCTGAAACACTCGCCCAGGGTTGTGTGCTCCGGAGGAATCTCCTGGCCTTCCTGCTGCAGGTGAAAAAGCGTTCGGCCTGTGTGGATCATGGCCCGGCTGGGCATGCAGACAGCACCTGAAGTGCCACATGGGATATGGGCCCGGGTAAAAGCCGTTCCCCGGTTGACAAGCCGGTCCAGATTGGGCGTTGCAACTTCAGCATTGCCCAATGCATGGATCGTGTCAAAACGCTGGTCATCGGTTAAGATAAAAAGAACATTGGGTTTTCTGGATGTGTCTTTATCTGTCATGCTAATCCCCCCTCATGTTATTTTTACCAGTAAATCACTGCCTGGTCAACGAATAGGGACATAAAAACATAAGGAGAAAGAGAAAACAAATTATGCGACAGATGAATTAACCTTTGTAACAGAGGCATGTGCAGCCGGTTTTTGTCATCCTTGCAACACAGGCAGTAGATAACCGTAGCCTGCCTCTTCCATGTCGTCGAGCGGAATGAAATGCAAAGCTGCACTATTGATGCAGTAGCGTAATCCGCCATCTTCAGCAGGTCCGTCATCGAAAACATGGCCCAGATGTGAATCACCGACACGACTGCGAACCTCGACGCGGGTTATGCCAAAAGACACATCCTTGATTTCCTGAATAACAGCCGGATCGATCGGCTGGGTGAAACTGGGCCAGCCGGTGCCTGAATCAAACTTGTCAACTGAGCTGAACAGCGGCTCGCCTGTCACAACGTCGACATAGATACCGGTCGCATAATGCTTGTCATAGATGCCGGAAAAAGGCATTTCAGTCGCATCTTCCTGGGTAACCCTGTACTGCTCATCAGACAGGATCTCTTTTAGTTCGTCAGTGTCGGGCTTATTATAAAGGGACGCATCGACCAGACCGGCTTCTGGTTCGGCAACCAGATCCGGCAGCGTGTCAAAGGATACATGGCAATAACCGCCGGGGTTTTTCTCCAGATAATCCTGATGGTACTCCTCAGCCAGATAATAGTGAACCAGAGGTTCAACCTCGACGGTGATTGGTTTCTCATAATTTTTCTGTTCACTGTTGATCACGGCCTGGATAACAGCCAGATCTGCCTCATCCTGGTAGTAGATTCCAGAGCGATACTGACTGCCGACATCGTTCCCCTGCCTGTTGACACTGGTCGGGTCAATGATAAGAAAAAATTGTGCCAGCAGTTCCTCGAGGCTGATCCGCTCAGGATCATAGCGAATATGGACTGCCTCTGCATGACCTGTGTTTTTATAGGATACATCGGCATAGGTCGGATTCTCGGTCAGTCCGTTGGCATAACCGACGGTGGCTTCAGCAACGCCCGGCACCCTGGCCATATAAGCCTCGACACCCCAGAAACAGCCGCCTGCCAGCCAGATGTCCCGCAGGTCAGACTGACTGAAATCGATCGCCGTGTTCGGATTGTACGGCAGTCCGGTTTGCGGATCTGTGACTGTTGTCTTGCTTGTTGTCGCAGTTGTTTCTTCCTTGGGAAGGCCAGACGAGCAGCCTGTCCAGGCTAAAATGGCTGCCAGCAGAACCAGGGCAACAATACTATATATTTTCATCTTCATTCACCATCATCCTCTACACGAGTTTAGATCATTATTATAGATGATGGCGCCGACGGCAGGTGTGGCCTGTGCAACGCGTGTCACCAGCGTCACAGATATATGTTGGATCTGGGGATTAAAATAGCTTGCTCGCTTCAATACTTTGGGAGAACGGCAGAGCTGGTTTTTCCTGACATGATGTCACTTCATAATTGAAGGAAGAAAAGTGACCAGACCGGGGAACAAGATCAGGATGGCGATGCAGACAAACAGCGCAATGACAAAGGGGAGTACGCCCTTGAAGATCGTTTCAACCTGCAGATCCTTGACAACGCCCTTGATGATAAAGACATTCATACCAACCGGCGGGGTGATAACACCCAGGGCGACGACCAGCACGATGATGACGCCGAACCATATCGGATCGTACCCGAGCACACCGACGGCGACTGGATAGAAAATCGGAATAGTTAAAAGGATCAGGGCCAGCGCATCGATGACACAGCCGAGGACCAGATAGATCAGGAGGATGATGGTCAGGACAGCAAATGGCGGCAAAGCCAGCGATGAAGCCCAGGTGGCCAGGGCAAAGGGCAGCCGGCTGACGGCGATGAAGCGGCCGAAGACAACCGCGGCTGCGACGATCAGCATGATCATGGCTGTGGTCTTGACGGTCGCCAGCAGTGACTTCTTAAAGCCGTCCCAATTGAGTTGCCTCCTCAGCACTGTTACCAGAAGGATGCTGGCCGTGCCGACCGCGCCGGCTTCTGTCGGCGTGAACC
>JAWSUP010000356.1:0-4590 GCA_033549405.1 Bacillota bacterium
GAAGTCAAGTACTTGATGGAATCTGTTCCCGGTTTGAAACTGACCTTCGATAATGGCAACTTCTTCCCTGCCGGTGACGACAATCTGGATGCCTATGACACCTTGTGGCCCTATGTCGCCAATGTCCATATCAAAGACTGGGAGTATGCACCTGAAGGACAAGGGCACCTTTGTGCCAATGGCAAGCGGATCCGCGGCGGCCTGCATGGCCAGGGCATATTGGATCATGTTAGTCTGTTTAAAGCGATGAAAGCCAGAAATTATGACGGTTATCTGGCCTATGAGTATGAAGGTGTGCTGAATCACGCCGAGGCAACCCGAATCGGCCTCAGTTACCTGAAAGGCATTCTGGACGCACTGGCCTGACCGGTGCGTCTGGCCATATTCTGTCTGGCGAGCGGCTTCTGATTCAGAAGGAAACTACAGCACCATCTGCTCTTGGTTCCGTACCGCCGATCAGCGTGTTGAATGGACTGCGCCAGATGATCTGTCCGCGTCCAAAAAAGCTGCTTTTTTCTTGTACTTCAATGACGTGGCCTTTCTGCTGCAATCCATGGATCAGGTGATCTGGCAGACCTTTTTCGACCGCCACTGTGTTGCCGCCGATCCAGCGCCATCTGGGTGCATCCAACGCCGCCTGCGGGTTCAGATGAAAGTCGATCGTATTCATTAATATCTGCAAATGACCCTGGGGCTGCATGGTTGCGCCCATGACGCCAAATGGACCAACCGGAGCGCCATCTTTACTGAGAAAGCCGGGAATAATAGTATGATAGGGTCTCTTGCCGCCCTTGACAATATTGACGTGCTGCTCGTCCAGTGAAGCATCGGCGCCACGGTTTTGCAGCGCTATGCCCGTCCCCGGCACAACAAGATAAGAACCGAAATTCTTGTAATTGCTTTGGATGAATGACACCATGTTGCCATGGCCGTCTGCAGTGGCCAGATAAACTGTATTGCTTCCCTTCGGTATAATACCCGGGTGATTGCTGGCTGCCTCAGTCATTTGATTGCGGCATTCAGCCAGATGCTGATCCGATAGAAGCTCATTCACCGAGACAAACATGTCTTTTGGATCTGTGATATGCTGCTTGCCAACTGAAAATGCCATCTTGATGGACTCAATCTGCCTGTGCACCTCATCGAGAACATCACGTTCGGTAAACGTATCATTGTTCAGCATACCGAGAGCCATCAAAGCCACCAGGCCTTGCCCGTTTGGCGGGAGTTCCCATACATCAAAGCCATGATAGTGAACACTGACAGGATCAACCCATTCCGGATGATAAGCCGCCAGATCAGCAAAACGCAGATACCCGCCAGACTGGCGTGAAAAACGATCGATCTTTTCGGCAATTTCACCGCAATAAAACGCTTCAGCATTTGTTTCTGCAATCCTCTGCAGGGTATCCGCATGGTCGGGGGTTTGCCATATTTCACCAGGATGCGGTGCGCGACCATTCGATGAAAATGTAGCAAACCAGCTTTCATAGATCTGATCAGTCAGACTATTCCTGGCTTGCTGATAGAATGATTGCCACGCTTCGCTAATGCATGGCGGCACGGGAAAGCCATTTCTGGCATACGCAGTAGCCGGTCGCAAAACATCCGCGAGCGACAGCCTGCCAAACCGTTCGATCAGAGCCCGCCATGCAGCCGGCGCACCAGGAACAGTGACTGGCAGCCAGCCATACAAAGGCATTTGTGTATGTCCGGCAGCCCGTACAGCTTGTGCGCTGATTCCGCCAGGAAATGGTCCGCTCGAATTCAAGCCATAGAGTTTGTCATTTGTCCATACAATAGCAAATGCATCTCCGCCAATACCGTTGGAGATGGGTTCCAGAACAGTCAGGGCTGCGGCCGTTGCCACAGCTGCATCAATGGCATTACCGCCCTCCTTCATGATATCAAGTCCGATCTGAGCGGCCAAATGATGGCTGGTCGCCACCATGCCATTCTGGCCGTAAACAACCATACGCCGGGAAGGATAAGCATATACATTAGGATCATACATCATACTGACCTCTGACTACAGCTTTTCGATCTTCATGCAGGATGGCTGTTTCAGTTTCGCTCTTCCTGCAATGAGCGCAAGACTGCCAGTGTTTGTTCTACAAGTCTGTTGCCACCCTCCGGACCACAATAGCCGCTGATCACAGCAGACCCGTATCCACCGCCTGACAAGGCCATTTCAGTGGTTAAATAGCCTCTGTGACCGCACGAGAGCTGGGCGATCAAAGTCTGGGCAAAAGGACTTCTCGCTTTGATCTGCATCCCATAATCCTGGTACAACTCAAATGAATTGGTGACCAGGACAGAAGGACCGAGACGCAAAGCATGCAGTTCCATTTCAACAGCACGTGACTGCTGCTGCATGCGGTATCGTTTAATGGTTGTCGTCGCTACGAAATAGGGATAGCGATCCTTGAGCAGAAGCGGGATGTTGTCAGGACTGGCAGCCGCCGTTCCATTGAGTGCATATTCCCGATCGATGATTTCTTTCTGCAGAACGGCTTCGCGATTCTGTTCTTCCGTAACCGTACTGATCGGTAATAGTATCTGCTTACTGATATGGGATATCGTTAGATCATTCTGGATATCCTGTGGTTTGATTGTTGACAGAACATATCTTGATTCACGCACAATCCTTGCCGCCTGTTCATTCATGCCGGCAACATCATTCATTGGTGCTTCCATACGGTATCTGCGGACCAGGTCGCGCATTGTGATGTCTCCGGCTGCACCGCACAGTGTTACGATGTAGGGACATTCAGTCCATTGCGCACGGACCGCACCCCAAAGGTCAGCGGACAGATACGGCTTATTTTCCAGAACCTGGGCCGGACAGGCCAGGTTGATCATGACACCAGTCAGTTTGCCAGCCGTGTCATAAGCAACGATATACTCCACTCCGTTATCAGCATTCCCTTCCACGCGCAGAAAACGCTCTGTATCTGTGTTGCCATACATGGCAGCCGTTCCATCTTTATAACAGACGCGCCGGCAATGGGGAACGGCTACGCGGCCGACACGAAACGCAAGGCCGCCCGGAGCGCGCGCCTGCCAGGCTGCTGTAACGGCTGTCGTGATTTGATCAGAAAGAAATTCAAGATACGCGTCCGGAGTGATCACGTCCGGATCTTTGCAGTAAAAACCGATATAATCGCCCAGATATCCATCGCCTGGCATCCTGCATTCAGGTGCGGTATGCGTGTGTGTGGCTGCAAGTATTAATGCATGTGATGGCAAATCCGGAGCCTTTTCTGCCAGCTTTGCTCGTGTCAGTTGCATCATCCTGTCACTGGTCAAGGCCAGGTCAAGCGAAACCACTGCCGCGCACTGCCCGTTCTCACCTTCAACAGTCATGACAACCGCCTGCAACGGGTCACGCATTTCACTTGTGATCCTTTCATAAAACTGGCCGCAGACAGATACTTTCCGGCCGAGCACGCCAAGCGGTGAGATGTCGGCACTGGCCCAACCGATCTTAATTGTCCCCATGATGAAGATCCCCTTTCTTTTCTGGAAGTGAATTTCCAATGTCTCAAATTGTCATTATTGTCTGTTCAGTTCCAGATCACTTCTGTATACTCAATTATAACAAAATAAACGGATATTTGTTCAGAACAGCATGCGTGAGGTGGGCTTATGTTTCAGATTATCATCGCAGAATTCAAACACGAAACGAACACATTCTCTATTCAGCCGACCGGCTTGTCCGCTTATAAACATCGCCTGTATGCTGCCGGTGATGAAATGGTCAGTCTATTGTCAGGGACAGCCACTGAAGCAGGCGGTGCGCTCGATATACTGGGCAACCAGCCGGATATCAACCTGATTCCGGTTATATCCGCGGATGCGATGCCAGCCGGACCAGTGACCGCTGAGGTTTACGACGAAGTCAGCGGCAAATTGATCCAGGCCATCCAGGCAACTGGCAAGGTCGACGGTGTCCTGCTGTGCCTGCACGGAGCGATGGTGACAGAGAACAGCGAAGATGGAGAAGGTGATTTGATTGAGCAAGTCCGAAAAACAGCCGGTAAAGAGACGATCATCATCGCGACTCTGGATCTTCACGCCAATATAACACTTAAAATGCGGCAGCACGCCGATGTTCTGATCAATTATGACTTCTATCCCCATACGGACATGTATGAGCGGGGTCAGGAGGCTGCGCAAATCCTGCTGCGCACACTGCGCGGAGAAATCAGGCCGGTCATGGTCTGCGCATCCGTTCCGATCATCCTGCCGCCCTTATCTACATATGAACCGGTCATGAAAAAGTTCGTCGGAATGGTGCACGCCTGCGAAGTGATTCCAGGCGTTCAGACCGTGTCTATCGCGCATGGGTTTCCCTGTGCCGACATTCATGAAATGGGCATGACGGTGGTTGCTGTCACCGACAACGACCGTGAACTGGCCAGCCGTATCGCCGCAGAGATCGCTGCCGAACTGTGGCATGACCGGTTTATCCTTAAACCCGACAATATGAGTGTATCTGAGGCGATTGAGGAGGCAGAAGCGATGCCGGAAGGTCCGGTCATCCTCGCCGACCTGACCGACAATCCAGGAGGTGGATCAACTTGCGAC
>JAWSUP010000357.1:0-4554 GCA_033549405.1 Bacillota bacterium
CGCCTGTTTCCCGTTAATTGTAACAGATTCAATTTTCCCGCCGCGTTCAGCAAGGGCTCAGACTGAAGCGGCATCACTTGGCTGTGCCCTGATCGGGGGAGTGTCTGCCGGTGTCTATCCTGATTATGAGACGGCAGTATCACAAGCCATTTCCTGGAAGGAGACATACATGCCACAGCCAGGCAATATATATGCCGGTCAGGTGCAACGCTATGATCTCCTGTACAAGCAGCTTCAACCCGTTTTCCAGCTGGATGATACAATTTGGATCAGACCAGATTGCCCGGTTGATGAACTTGCTCGTTGAGGCGGGATATCGATGCGTCGTGGCAACTTCCAGTTTATTGGTTATATTATTTTAAATGGGCTGCACAGCACAGCTTTATTTGCTGCAAGGCCATTCCTGTCTCTGATCGCGATCGAAAATGGCGCCAGCGTTCTTTCTGTTGGAATCATTACATCTCTTTACAGCATCAGCCAGGTCTTGTGGGCCATACCGCTGGGCTTCCTGCTCGACCGGTATGGCAGCAAAATCGCAGCCAGATGTGGCGCAGCCCTTTTTCTGATCGCTGCACTTGGCTTATCTTTTAGCAACAACCTTATTACTGTGGCACTTTGCTCCGTCGGTATTGGTTTGTCACATGTGACAGTATTACTCAGTGTACAGCATCTGCTGACCGGAGTGGCTGAAGACGGGAAACGGGAGCAGTTTATTGGCATGATTGCCTTTACGGCTTCTGCCGGTGCTTTTCTCGGGCCACTGATCGGCGGATTCATGCGTGAACAGTTTGGCCCTGGTCGTGGTTTCCTTGGAGCAGCTGCAATGGGTATGCTTTGTTTGATACTTGCACTGATCACCCCGACCGAACGATTTTATGCAAGGTCTGATAAGAGAATACCACTGACAGGCTTGCTGCGCGACAACAATATCATGCGCTCTGTAATGGTCAGCGGAACAGTTTTGTTCTCCACTGAAGTCACCATGAGTTACCTGCCTTTGTACTGCGCTGAAATAGGTATATCTGCTATGACCATCGGTACGATCATGAGTGTTAAAGGCGTTACCCAGATGATCATCCGACCATTCCTCAAACAAATGGTGCAGTTTTTCCGACGTGACAGATTGTTGATTCTTTGTCTGCTGCTGGGTGGCAGTTGCATTGCTGCTTACGGGCTGGTCCGCAGCAGCTGGCTTTTCTTCATGGTTGCAGGTCTTGCCGGATTGTCGATTGGTCTTGCCATGCCGTTGACTTTATTATCTGTGTCAATTGCTGCTCCGCCTGACCAGAGGAGTCAGGTACTAGCCTTACGTGTCATGGGTAACTATCTGGGTCAGAGCATCAGTCCACTGCTCTTTGGCCTGATCGGTCAAATGGTTGGGCTGGCGCCTGTTTTCTGGATTAGTGGTCTGGCGATGGCTTTTAGTTCCAGAATTATCCATTACAAGGGAAAAGCTTCACGTAAGTCGGCTCGGCGGCTGATATGAAACATATCGCCTGATAAAGCAAATGATTCCCGGATTCAGTTTAATTTAGTTCAGCAGTGGTTTCACGAATAATCAGGCTTGGTTTCAGAACGACATTCTGCACGACAGTAAATTTACTATCTTCAATTTTACGAGTCAGGATGCTGATTGAAACCATTGCCATTTCTTTGATAGGATTTGATACTGTCGTTAACGCTCTGCTAAGATAAGGTGAAACAAAGACGTCATCCATGCCGATGACAGAAATATCTTCAGGAACACCATGCCCCATTTCTGTGATGGCCCGCATGGCGCCGATTGCCATGTCATCATAGGCCGCAAAAACAGCGGTTGGATGCAGATTGCCCTTCAGGAGTGACAACATGCTTTGATAACCGCCTTTTTCAAAGCGTTGTTCTGCTGTGCGGATCAGTGATTCGTCAACTGTCAGGTTGTGCTTTTCCAGCGTATCCCGGTAAGCTCTGAGCCGCCCTTCTGTCAGACTGTCGCCTATGTAAGCGATACGCTTGTGACCCAGACGGATCAGATAACTTACGCCGGTTACAACACCATAGTAGTCATCGATTTGAATACAGTCGTAGTCATTGACATCGTCTTCTGAAGCGATCAGGAGCAGAGGTGTATGCCAGATATCCTTGACCCCGCTCACCACGCTATGTATATCTGTGCTTTCTGTTATGAGAATGATACCGCCAACATTCTGACCGCCGAACACTTCAAGTAATTCCTCTTCTTTTTTTCGGTCAAAATCTGAAACAGCAATTGTGTAGCTGTAGCCTTTTTTTGTTATTTGTCTGCCAATGGAACTGATCAGCTGCGTATAATAGTTGCTGTTGATCTCAGGGCAGATGACACCGATTGTCTGGCTTTTGTTGACAGATGTTTCGCCGTGGAGGGCGCTCATATTATAATTCAGTTCCCGTGCGACCCGAATGATACGGGTTTTAGTCTCCTTGTTGATTTCACGGCTGTTGTTTAGCGCTTTGGATACAGTCGATATACTTACACCGGCAGTTGTAGCAATATCTTTCAGTTTGGTCATGATGTCCTCCAGGCCTGTCTATGGCCAGTTCAAGATATATATGTGATTGAAATAGAAAATAGTTAAGAGTCTCTGGCGAAAATTATAACGAAAAAATATCGAAACGTCAAATGAACACCAGCGTCAGATGCAAACCCCATAAGAAACGTCTTGAAGTCAAGTACGCCTGGATTAACGAACGGCAATATCCAGGTCTATGCAGGGCCATTCCATCTTGGCGGGAAGTTGTCGCAGTTGTGCGTTTGCATGATTATATGGGTGTATAATAAAGATGTGTGCACAACCACAAGTGCAAATTACAGGAGGTGTCTATGAAAAACGGAGCAATCATGATCGGCTGGGCCCGCGGGGAGATCACGCCGCCGCGCAAAACTCTGGTGCAAGGCCAGTTTCATACTCGAATTTCGGATCAGGTCGTCTCACCGCTGACAGCAACAGCACTGGCCCTTGAGGTCAAGGCAGCAGATGGTACATCGGAGCAGGCTGTCTTCCTGTCCTGTGATCTGGCCAGCGAAGGATTCAAGGAGGACCTGTTCCGCAGCCTGGAAGGACGCTGTTTAGATCTTGACCGGCAAAAATTGACAGTCAATTGCACACACACGCATAATGCACCAAGCATGAGCCGCGGTTGCTACGATGAGCCGGACAATGACCCGGAATTTATGAATCCGGATGAATATCGTCTGTGGCTGGCAGCCCGGTTAGCCGATATCATTGAAAGATCCTGGCAAGGACGACAGTCCGGCGGCGTATCGCGCGGTTTTGGCTATGCCGTGGTCGGGCGTTGCCGCCGTGCGGTCTATGCTGACGGTTCAGCCAGGATGTACGGCGATACGAACAGACCCGATTTCATCGGTTTCGAATCCTGTGATGACCATGCGGTGAACATGATCTTCGCCCATGATGAGGCTGGCGCCTTAACCGGTATCATTGTCAATCTGGCATGCCCTTCGCAGTGCGAGGAGGGTGGCACCTACTTTTCAGCAGACTTTTGGCACAATGTGCGTGAAAGCATCAGGGAACGGTATGGCCCATCGGTCCACCTGCTGCCACAATGTGCTCCGGCCGGTGACATGTCGCCGCATCTGCTGTCAGATCAAAAAGAGGAAAAAGACCTGCGCGACCGCCTCGGATTCGATGACAAAGGCATCATCGCACACCGGATTATGGCAGCCATCGAAGAAGGCCTGGCGAACGCTTCGCCAATCGAAACCACAGCAGAGTTCGATCACCAGGTCAAAACGCTGCGCTTGCCGCGCCTGATGGTGACCGAAGATGAATACGAAATGGAAAAGCGCATTGGCGCCATGAGTGATGAAGAGCGTGCCCGACAGTCTTTTGCGTTTCAGCGGCTCTGGCCTTTTGGTCTGGTCTGTGATCTCATTGCCCGCTATGAACAGCAGGAAGCGCATCCGGTGCACGAAACCGAAGCACACTTCATCCGCTTGGGCGATGTGGTGTTTGCCACCAATCCCTTTGAGCTTTTTGTCGATTACGGCGCGCAGATCCGATGCAGAAGCCGTGCACTCCAAACCTTCCTGATCCAGCTGGCAGATGGTTCAGGTGATGGGTTCTATTTGCCCACACAACGCGCACTTGATGGCGGGCATTACAGTGCGCTGATCAAGTCCAACTGGGTCGGACCTGATGGCGGAAAAATGCTTGTTGAAGAAACCGTCCGTTCAATCGATGAGCTGTTCGGGAACCAAACATACCCACGAACACGCTGATACCTTCAGGTCACTGATTTCCCAGAGGCAGTCTTGATCTTTCATTACTGTGGACGAGTGCTGAAACGCAGATCTGTTTCGTTGATTTTCGACATATTTTCGGAAGATCAGCTTAATTGCCGCTGCTATCAGTCTGTTTCGGTTGACTTTGCCATTCTGTCTGTTAGAATAAGAGTACATGCTCGAAAAATTACGAAATTAACGAAAAATGAAAGGGTGAGCAATTAATGCGCAGCGTTAAGGCCGGTTTTGTCGGTTTTGGAGAGGTGAACACCCCCAGGGACGTCATTGAAAGA
>JAWSUP010000358.1:0-4533 GCA_033549405.1 Bacillota bacterium
AGTGGTAGTCGAACCGCTGTAAACGCCCCCGTCACTGATGTTAGTGAAATTGCTGCCGCCATCCGTGCTAACCTGCCACTGGACAGTTGGAGAAGGCGTTCCAGATGCAGATGATGTAAATGAAGCGTTCGCACCGTAGGTGATGTTCTGATTGTCGGGATTAGCCGAAACGACCGGGGCAATGCCTTCAACATCCGTGTTGGTGACACTGGCACTGGCCATCATGGCATGGTAGCTGAGGTCAGAAGAGCTTGCGGTTGCTGTAATGGTGTAAGGAATGTCCCCATCAACCAGGTCATCATCCACGCCGGTGACGGTGACTGTTTGCGGCGTATTCCAGTTGGACGCTGTAAAGGTCAGGCTGGCAGGTGCCACCGTGCCTTCTGTCGCAGTGTGCCACGCATGGCGCTTCACTTGACGGTGAAAGTCCGTTATGGGGGTATGTAGCGACCAACCATTAGCTTAAGGCAAGGGTGTCCACCGCAAGGGGAATCTGAAGGAAGCCGGCGGCAAAGTTCTGGCCCGAGGAACACGAACAGCATCAGGCACGAAGTATGGGATGAGGCTGCTGCACAAGCCAAAATCCAAAAGCTACACGGACATGCCAGTGTAAATGTTGCGGGTATATGGAACGAAGGTGAAGCGTCTTACCGTGGGAGATCTCACGGACGGATCGAAACAGAGTAAGAGATCCGGTTGAAACAAGATTTGTCGTGAGAAGTCAGCAGAGGCCATAGTACCAGGCGAGTCTAGAATGGCTGGGAAGGGCCGAACCAAAGGAGGTGAAGGTCAATGAGGATTACCGGAAGTGATGAATACAAGCACAGACAACTCACATTGTGGGACTATCTGCCAAGGGATACCGCGGAACGGGAAGAGATAACAGAAGTGTGCGTGTCACAAAGGATAGCCGAAACGGACATCACCAACAGAGAGAAGCAGACGGAAGGACTGCTCGAGCAAACTCTAACCCCTGAGAACCTGGAACTGGCATACCGCCAGGTCAAGAGGAACAAGGGTGCAGGTGGGATCGACAGGATGCAGGTGGATGAACTTCTGCCCTTCCTGAAAGAACACCAGAACGAGCTCGTTCAGGCCCTTCGGGACGGAAAATACCGTCCAAGCCCCGTTCGTCGGGTAGAAATACCCAAAGAGAACGGGAAAACCAGAAAGCTGGGAATACCCACCGTCGTGGACAGACTGATCCAACAAGCGATCTGTCAGGTCCTGACACCAATCTACGAGCAGAAGTTCTCGGACAACAGCTATGGATTCAGACCGGGAAGAAGCGCACATGATGCGCTGAAGAAATACCAGACCAACATCACAGAGGGCTACAAATACGTGGTCGACATGGATCTGGAAAAGTATTTCGACACGGTCAACCAGAGCCGACTCATCCAGATCCTGTCGGAAACGATAAGAGATGGAAGGGTGATTTCACTGATTCATAAATTCCTCAAAGCAGGAGTGATGGTCAGCGGGATGTTCGAGGAAAGCCCGGAAGGAGTGCCTCAGGGCGGGCCTTTAAGCCCGCTTCTTGGCAACGTGATGTTGAACGAATGTGATTGGGAACTGGAAAGGCGCGGTCATCGCTTTGTGCGGTACGCAGATGACCTGATGGTTTTCTGCAAAAGCAAGAAAGCGGCAATTAGAACGCTGGACAAGATTCTGCCATTCATCGAGGGGAAATTATTCCTCAAAGTGAATCGGGAGAAAACGAAAGTCGCACACGTCACCTACGTCAAATATCTGGGTTACAGCTTCTACAGCTACCGGGGAGAAGGACGACTTCGAATCCACCCGAAAAGCGTCAGAAAGTTCAAGGACAAAGTCCGGGAAGTGACAGGGCGCAGTAATGGAATGGGAATCGAGGCACGTAAATCCAGGCTGAACAGCCTTGTTCGGGGCTGGATGAACTACTTCAAACTGGCGGATGCCAAAAAGCTACTCGAAGGGTTGGACGAATGGATCCGGCGGAGAATCCGCATGGTCACATGGAAGCGATGGAAAAGGATTAAAACGCGATTCGTGAACCTGAAAAAGGCCGGTATTGACCCGGAAAGAGCGTGGATGTGGGCGAACACAAGAAAAGGCTACTGGCGAATTGCCAATAGCCCGATCCTGAAACGCGCCATACCCAATGACTTGTTTAGGCGCGCAAAATATCTCAGTTTGATGGAATGCTACTCTGCGACTTAACCTGTAAACTTTGGAAGCGCCGTATACCGAACGGTACGTACGGTGTTGTGGGAGGTCCCCCGGTCAACTAATGGCCGGGGTCCTACCCGATTTTCAAACTGTAAAAGTCAGGATCAAAATATCTGAAAAATGTTGTTATCATTAAATTTTCAATGCAATTTTTTTGCATATGTCCTGAATTCCTAGAGATTTTTGACCTAACATCGGATCTGTCATCTGGTAGGGGGAGTGATAAAATATCGGATAGTTTGGTAAGATAGGAAGTGCTAGAAAGGAGACCATCATTCCAAACAACAAGAAAAGAAAATATGGCTATGAAAGGGATATCCCAGGTGGGTAGGATAGCTTTGCAGTAATCCCTGACGCGACCTCTGGTCGCACGTGCATCCCATTATATTATAATTCGGTCAAAACCGCCTGTCACCAGTCCTTGTCGGCTGCGGCAGCAGTCATAGCTAAGGGCTAAGGGCAGCCAATTACTAATAATATTTATGTCAAAACAAGCCCGAAATGATTATCAATAATCATTTCGGGCTTGTTCATTTGATGACTTAAATTAAATAACTAGTTTTGATGGTACTATGTATAGCAACAAATCATGTAATAATTGCAATTATTGTATAACTATACACTTTTACTAATTCTTTGAACAATGACTATTTTTTTAGGATCCTGAGAACATTGGATCATTTGAAGGATTGTACGTCCACCCATTAACTTGAGCAGATTGCACAACACGACCAGAACCAGCTGCAACTACTACTACAGTTGAACCAGTAGGAATAGTTCCGAATAAATCATCCACCCCAGCAGTAGTTAATTCTGTAGGACCAAGAGTATCAATTGCTAGAGCTGTGTCGTTTACTGCGAGAACCATCGATGCGGCATTAAATAAACCTCTTGCATTAGCTTGATCTGCAGCATCATTTGCCCTCTGAATAAAGCCACTGATGACCGGGATCAGTATCGCTGCCAGGATGCCAAGAATGGCGATGACAACGACCAGTTCAATAAGAGTAAAGCCTTTCTTACTCTTCTTCGTTAAAGACTTCTTCATAACAATTCCTCCATTCACGTGATTACATTTGGATCGATTCAGGTTTCCCTGTATCTTCGGACGCATACCGGGCTTCGCTGTCGGCGGCAGCATCTTCCGATGCATTTGACCTCTAATGCTAATTATATCAGTCATTTTTACGATTACAAGCGGTTCTCATGACAAATTATGCCATTTTTTTTGTGAAATGGTTACAAATTTATTATGATTTGGACACTTATATATGATTTGGCTAGTTATTTTACGCTTTGGCGTTTTCCAGATTAAGCATTGGGTATTCTTGTTGTGCCTGCTTTCGTGAAAAGGTATAATAAGCCAAGATGCTGCAAATAACTGTTTAATCTTTAATTTTTGAAGAGGTGGTGCGACATCATGTGGCAACAACTGGTCGAAGAAGTTGGAATGATCTGGATTGTCCTTGTCTTGTTGTTGTCGGCCGGTGTACTTGTTTTAACCGGTTTACTCTGGTGGCTGTTGCGCGGTGTGACCGTGTCCCTGATCCATCGGCTGCGCGGTTTACGGCAGGATATCGAGACGCTGCCTGGCTGCCGTATCGAGAACCTGAAACAGGCACAGGTCATTGTCGGCGACCGCGGCGGCCCGGACATGAAGTTGGCTCTCGAGCAGATCGCAGATGACAGCAAAACACAGTTTGAAGGGTTCTGGACACCGGATCCGGCAGATCGGCTCAAATGGACGATGCTGTTGGGTGTCCGCAGTGCCTGGCTGATGCAGCCCTCTACAGTTACCTTGCCGTTCCTTGCAGCGGTCTTTGTAACCTTCCTTGCATTTGTAACAGCCCTGGCAATCAGCGGAACATCATTTGCCAATGACTGGATGCGCTTTCTGGCGCTGCTGCCATTGATCATCGGTGGATTGTCAATTTTAGCTTTACAACAAAACAAAAAAACGAATTTAGATGAGGTACTCGGTGAATGGACCGCGTTCATGGTCCAGCTTAAGCGAAAAATTCCCGTCTACAGCCAGGCTGCTGAAACGTCTGCGCTGCTCAAGTCTTTCGTCCATTACGACCAGCAGATGACCAAGGCAGCCAGACAGTTGTCTGAACGCGTTGATGCACTTGCTTCCGGAGAGCTGACCGAATCGATTACCGGGGCCGTCAAGTACGTCATGGCTGCCACTATAGTTCCCCCGATCCAGAAGAGCACCGATTCGCTGAATATCCTGGCTCAGCAGCTGGATAAAAAACTGGTCGCTGGTGAAAACCAGCTGATGCGCCTGTATACAGAACTGGAGGCGCGCCAGCAGCAGCA
>JAWSUP010000359.1:0-4518 GCA_033549405.1 Bacillota bacterium
CTCGGAAGTCGGCAACTGGACCAGTCAGAACCGGGAAGGCCTGTTTGGCACCCGGGGAAGCCCGTGTCATCACGATTTCCTTTGGGGTTCGATGACCAGCAAGGGGACACAGTTGTATTGTTTCCCGGATGACAACCAAAAGGGGAAATTGACGATTAACGGCCTGAATACACCGGTCAGGCGGGTCGTGGCACTGGAACAAGATGAACCGGTCCCATTCAGCCAGACGCCTCTTCTGGACAGCACGTCTCTGACACTTGACCTGGTTCTAACGCCGGCTTACCGCCCGGCTTATCGGATCGAACTTGAGACTGAACCGGTCTTCTCTGACCGCATCTTGATGCAGGACGAAAACCAATTGGCTCTCTATCCGCATCTGGCTTCAGCAAACCTCGCCGGACAGCCTTTCAAGGTACCACAGCACGGTCTGGGCGACCGCTACAAGAAAGTGACTTCAGTCGCAATATCATCTGCAGGCACACTGATTGGCTGGTCGGATTCGTCCCTGATCCTCTGCTGGGATGCATGGATCACGGCGACTGGTTCATATAAAGTGCAACTTCAGATGCCGGTTCATTACAAGCAAAATCCTGTGAAGCGTAATCATAAGTTGATCATGAAGGTTGAGCAGGAAGCCGGCAGCGGGCAGACCACCTGGTCATCTGTTCTGGACAGCGGGCTTGCCGATGCAGACGAAGCGCTTGACCTGCAGGCCGGATACTGCCGCTTGACGTTGCAGGTGACATCGTTTGAGCATGATCAGGACATGTCCCTGCAGTGTATCACCCTGACGCCGTTGGCCTGATGTTTCCTTGCCAAACTCAGGAAAACCTGTGACTGCTGATTGTTGACGGGTTAAAAGGGCTGCAACACCAGACAATTTTGTGCTAGACTCATGGCATGAAAAAGCATGAATCTTTAGCGGCACTGCGCGCAGCAATCCCCCATACTGTTCCGATTTTGGCCGGCTATACTGTTCTGGGCATGGCATTTGGCATCTTGATGCGGACTAAAGGTTACGGGTTGCTCATCACAGGGTTGATGAGCAGCCTGGTTTTTGCCGGTTCGCTGCAATATGTCGCGCTGACGCTCCTGACTGCCGCATTCAATCCGGTTCAAGCCTTGCTGTTGACCCTGCTGGTCAATGCCCGGCACCTGTTCTATGGCCTGGCCATGATCGACCGGTACAAAGACACCGGCGCTGTCAAGCCATACTTGATTTTCGGACTCACGGATGAGACGTTTTCCATCACCTGTTCGACAGACGCGCCGCCGGAGGTCGAGCGCAGCCGCTTTCTCTTTTTCATCACACTGCTGAACCACTGCTATTGGGTGATCGGCTCTCTTGTCGGCGTCCTGGTCGGCGGTGTTCTCAGCTTCAACACGCAGGGCCTGGAATTTGTCCTGACCGCTCTGTTCGTCGTCATCCTGGTCAATCAGTGGCAAGTGCAGCGCAACCGGCTGCCGGCGCTCATCGGGCTTGTGGTCACGGGTCTGGGCGTCTGGATCTTCGGTCCGGACCGTTTCATTCTGCCGGCTATGGGTGTCATTCTATTGTTGTTGCTGCTGCTCCGGCGTCCGCTCAGCCGGGAGGTGTCATCATGAGCCAGCTGCAGGCACTGGCCCTGATCGGCATCATGGCACTGGGCACTCAGCTGACCCGTTTCTTGCCGTTTCTCCTGTTCTACGGCAGCCGCACGACGCCCGGCTGGGTCACCTGGCTAGGCCAGGTACTGCCGTCTGCCATCATCGGCTTTCTGGTTGTCTATTGCCTGAAAGATGTCGCCATCACTACCCGGCCGTACGGCCTGCCCGAGCTGGTTGCCATCCTCTTCGTCATTATCCTGCAAGCCTGGAAAAAGAACGCCCTGATCAGCATCGGTGCCGGAACAGCGATCTACATGGTTCTGGTCCAGTTTGTGGTTGTGGCTTGACCGGAGCAAAATAGAGCAAGGTATTTCCAGTCTAAAGATATGATACAGTCTAACCTGAGCACCTGATCATTTAAAAGGAGAAGCCAGAGTATGGAGATTCGTCAATTGTCAGCAAACGATCTTAAAGCGATAACCGGCGCTGCCGTTTTATTGCTTGACGCATTCCCGCACAGCTGGCCGACAGCGGAAATTGCCGAAGCAGAAGTGATGACCTGTCTGGAAGAAGGGAAAGTGGCGCTGGTCGCTGTCAACCGGAATGAAGTTGTCGGCTTTATCGGCGCCATGCCACAATATGATACAACCGGCTGGGAACTGCACCCGCTGGTCGTAGCCCGCGCCTGTCAGCGACAGGGAATCGGCCGGCAGCTGGTTCAGGCGCTGGAGGCAGAAGTCGCCCGTCTGGGCGGCATCACAATCTACCTCGGATCGGACGATGAATTCGGCAAAACCAGCCTGTCCGGCTGTGATTTATATGATCATCTGTGGGAGCGCATCAACACGATCCAGAATATCAAAGACCACCCGTATGCCTTCTACCAGAAAATGGGCTACCAGATTGTCGGTGTCATTCCTGATGCCAATGGGTTCGGCAAACCGGATATCTGGCTGGCCAGACGCATCCGCCTCTTGCCTGAGGATCTCTGAATACGCTTACGTTTTTGAGGCTTGCGCTTCGTAACCGGCGATGATGTCAGACAAATCGTCGTCGATTTCCTGTTGCCTGAGATGATTATAGACGCCGGACAAATGCTTCAGCAATTCTTCGATGTTCTTGTCAGCCCGTTGCATGGCTGCAAGGCGACTGGCATTTTCACTGGCCAAAGACAAAGCGCAAGCTTTGAATAAAGAAACAAACAAAAATTCGCGGATCAAGGCACTGGCGGTCATGACAGCACCGCCCATCATGTCGGGGGGCATCTGAGTTGGCCAGTCAATACTCATCCATTGTTTGCGTAAAGCCTGATCAAAGGGCAGGACCTGCTGGCCAACCGGCTTGTATTCCGTTACACTTTCAGGCCGATTATAGAACACATGCATTTCGTAGGACACATCCGTTTGGCGAACCGATTCATTATCGTAAAGTATCTGGCCAATCAATGTTGTGATGGCAGAGACTGACAGGGGTACTGGATAGGTTTGACTGACCGCGAGGCCGGCATCAGTCAGACGATTACCGGCTCGCTCGCCAATCGCCAGAATACGTGGGTTGCCGGGGATCGAAGCAATCATATGCCGGGAATAGTCCACTGCTATATCATTGAATGGCCCCACAAGGCCATGGTCAGAACCAAAAACGACAGCAGTAAAACCATTGCGTTTCGTTTTAATCCGACGTTCAAATGCCGGATTAATTGGCCCGAGCTGGCGAAAACTGGCGCCGAGACCCAATTCAATAATATGCGCATATGCCGTCAAGGCCTGTACAGCGTGTTCATATTGACCGATATTAGATATCGCCAGCGCTTTCATAGATCGGACGATACCGTGCAGATCACCGGCACTGGACATCTTGCGCAAAAGACTTTGTGTTGTATCATTCATTGGCTTGTCTCGCTGCTGCTGGTAGAGAAACGGGCCAGAGTCTCCTGGGTCAGTCGTTTCAGAGCCATGGTATCGACTTCACCAAGCGGCTTGTCTCCGGACAGTTTGGCCAGCAGGTCAGGCTCGATCTGGGAAACAGCGCGACGCAGGGCTGTCTGTGCCTCGGGCATCTTGTCGACCGGGATCAGATCAAATTGCCGTTCTGTCAAAGCAGACAAAATCAGAACCTGTTCTTCAAGGGAGAATGGATCGGTTTCATCCTGCTTAAGGCAAGCCTGGATGCGCCGACCATATTCAATAGCCCGGTGAGATGCTTCGTCCAGGCGCGCTCCATAGCGGATAAACGATTCAAGTTCCTCATACTGTGCATATGCCAGCTTCAGATCACGGATAATGGAGCGATAGGCAGCCGGTTGTGCTTTGCCGCCCACGCGTGACACGGATTGGCCAACATCAATTGCCGGCAGCACGCCCAGTTCAAAAAGAGTCGGAGAGAGGTAGATCTGGCCATCTGTGATCGAGATCAGGTTGGTTGGGATATAGGCGGAGATATTTTGCGCTTCTGTCTCTACAATGGGCAGGGATGTCAGAGAGCCACCACCGAGTTCTTGTTTTAGGTGGGTTGAGCGTTCGAGCAGACGCGAATGAATATAAAAAACATCTCCTGGGAAAGCTTCGCGGCCTGGCGGACGGCGCAGGAGCAATGACAGTTCGCGATAAGCGCGCGCATGCTGCGTGAGGTCATCATAAACGATAAGAACATCCCGTCCCTGCTCCATGAAGTGTTCGGCAATACTGGTTGCCGCGTATGGCGCAATATAAGACAGACCTGGCGGATCATTGCTTTCAGCTACAACAACCACGGTATGGGCTAGAGCGTCATGAACCCGCAGCCTTTCGACAACCTTGGCGACAGCCGCCGCCTGCTGGCTGATCGCGCAATAGACACAAAGAACATTCTGGTCGCGCTGATGGATGATGGCATCGATCGCAATGGCAGTTTTTCCGGTTTTCCGATCGCCGATGATGAGTTCGCGCTGGC
>JAWSUP010000360.1:0-2855 GCA_033549405.1 Bacillota bacterium
ATCATCTCACAGATCTCCATGCTGATCTTGACGACATACTTGAAAATGCCTTCGAACGTGGTTGCTTTACCCAGATCCTGAATGGTTGCGTTCATCTGCTCGTAAGGCGCAATAGTTCTCAGGCAGCGGACGATGGTTCCCCTCAACTCAAAAACCAGTTGTCGGATCATGGCCATGGAAAGGACGCGTTTTTCGAAATTTTCGACATAGATCATTTGCAATAATTTTTCAAGTTCAGCCGTATTGCCGGTTTTCACCAACTGAACCAGTTTCAACTCCAGGTCCATGGGATAATGATAAAACTCGTCTGATCTGGGCAAGTCATTGAACCGGACAATCAGCGGATCACGCTGGAGGTGGTTTGCGTATTCGGCCATAACTATGGTTTCATCAAATGCTTGATGCACGTCGGACAACTTATCATACAGGCTGCTGCCACAGAGCAACACTTTCATTGAGTTTTGCCGGGTCATCTGGTGCATGGCTGCGGCTATTTTGTCACTGCATGCAACCCATAGCTCATTGGTCATGCCAAGTGGCATCAAAAATAATATTCCGGCATGGTTTTCATCAATACTGAAAAAGTGAGCATCATGGTCGGTCAATTCGCGCAGTTCTTCATGAAACAGGTTGAGCAGATCGGCAATACTGACATTACCGTTTCCTGCCACTACATTGATGCCGATCACGCTGTATTTTCGACCGGTCCAGTTACTTCCTGATGCCAAAATTAAACCTTTTAACTCGTCAATATCCTTGTAATCTTCATGCAACAGCCGTCGGAGCAGTTCACTAATGATAAGTGCTTTCTGATTCTCATTAAGTGCTCTGAATGATGACCGGTCACTGACCAGCCGGGTCACGGCATCTTCGATCATGCCGTATTCATTTCTTTTTCCGCTGCTGCCCAGATCAACCGCAGATGAAATCGCTGAAACCATATTGCCAAGTGATCTGGCTTTGTTTCTGGTAAGAAGGTAAGAAAGCAAGATTCCGGCCAGCACCAGGCAGACAGTCGTGATGGTAATGCGCTTCCTTACCATATAAACATCATAAAGGGCCGTCTCTCCAGGAATGATCGTGTAATACTGCCAACCCCGGTCAGATCTGACCAGAGTGACATCATATCGGTTGCGGCGGACAGTGTCCAATTCTCCTGCCATGCAGTTTGCAATCATCTGGTCCGTCGGCATTTCCCCCCTGGTATATGACGAGATCAGTTGGTCATTTGAGTCAAGGATGAACGCCAGGCTGTTCTCGCTGACACATGCTTGTTTGAGAAGATTAGCGATTGATGCGCTGTTGACGTGAATGATGATGGCGCCTCCCGAATAAGCAGGATATGGAACCTTCTGGAAATATACCAGTTCACCACTGTTCATCTTTGATTCACTGGTAAAAATGCGGTATCCGTTCGGAGTCTTGTCATCATGCAGGAACGTGTGCATTATCTCATAACTCATGCCCGTAAAGGCAAAAATTGATTCATGAAACAGGTCCGTATAGCGGATTGCATTGCTGGAAAAGAGCACAAAACCGTTTGAATTCGATATAATATAGATATTTTTAATCAGTGTGTCGGCCAGTTTGTATTTGGCCAGTGTCTGGGTATACTGATAGATATCGGAAATGGCTTTGCTGTTATAAGCGACGGAACGTATCGATAAAAACGAGACAATATCTTCATCATACAAAATGGTCACTGCATAGTTACCTACATTGTTCATCATGGTATCTACCGTGTCGCGAACTCCGGACAACGAACTTTCAGACATCTGGTTCAATGTCTTCTGCAGAGACTGGATGGAAGAGTAGTAGATGAGAACAATCACAAGCAAAGCTATGAAAAGCAGAATAATATACGAGAAAAACAATTTCAGAAAAATGACCCGTTTGTTATTCATCTCCGCTTCCTTTGCAGTTGCATAATCAGCCTGGTTTACAAGCACAGTATAATGTACTGATCATTTCTGTCAACAAAAACCACGTATCAAAGCCTTGTGTAGAGCTGATCTCAAGGTGTAGTATAAAGAAAATTCCTCTTTTGCAGGTAGATATGAAAGATACGATGTCACCTCGAGAACGCGTTCTGACCGCTCTGGCCCATCAGCCCACTGACAGGGTGCCCTTTAGCTGGGGGATGGGCATCAATCTGCCAGCCAGAATAAAACTGGCTGAGTACATGGGCTATCATAGTCTTCATGACATGAACGCCTATCTTTTGGGTTTAAGTGATATTCGGAAAGTAACGGCAGACTATTGCGGTCCATCCTACCGCAATCGGGTTGAAAAATCAGGCCTGCAAGTGGATATCTGGGGTGTAGGCCGCTCTGCGCACAATTACGGAGAAGGCAGTTATGATGAAATTTCACAGTTTCCGCTGGCCGGCATAACGGATATCAGTAAGCTTGATTCGTACGAATGGCCCTCTCCAGACTGGTTCGACACGAAGCACCTGACAGATAAGATTGCACAGGCCAACCAGGACAGACCCTATGCCATCCAGATCGCCAATGGAAATATTTTTGAATCATCCTGGTACATGCGTGGCTTTGAGCAGACGCTCATGGATTTGATCATCGAACCTGAACTGATCTGGGATATCATGACTCGTGTTACAGATTTTTATATTGCATATTTTAAGAAAATGCTCGATGCCGCTGACGGAATGGTTGACATTGTGTTCACAGCCGATGACATCGGACAGCAGCAAGGATTACTCCTATCCCTTGATCTGTGGGAACGGATGATCAAGCCCCACCATAGACGGCTTAATAAGGCACTTCATGAATATGGCGTCAAGATTCTGTATCACTCAGATGGGGCTGTTATGGATGCGGTCCCGGGGCTGATTG
>JAWSUP010000360.1:2865-4516 GCA_033549405.1 Bacillota bacterium
CACTGCAATTTGACGCCAGCGGTATGAATCCCGAAACACTCAAAAATGCATATGGAGACAAGCTTTGTTTTCATGGCGGTATCAGCGTCCAAAGCACTTTGCCTTTCGGAACGGCCGATGAAGTGCGCCGGGAAGTAAAAGAAAGAATACGGGTGCTCGGCCAAAATGGCGGTTATATCCTGGCCCCTTCGCATGCGATCCAGGCCGGCACACCACCCGAAAACATTGTCGCCTTGATAGACTCTATTGGTTAATCATCACTGCTTGCGATGTATAGATCGGCTGGATACCATCTCTGGCGATGTAACTGCCCTCAATAAACTCACTGCAGCGTGTCAATTTGCCGGCAATCGTTAAAAACCGCGAAGCAGTCAAGACAACGGCTGAGCGCCTGCTGCAGCTGTGCCGACTGCCTGACCCTCTCCTCAAACCAGATGTTCTTGACGGTCATTAATTGCCGGCGACGATCACAGACGGCCTCGACTCTGGCGACAAACCGATCGCCAAACAGGAGCGGCAGAACATAATAACCGTATTTGCGCTGATTCACCGGCGTATAGATCTCCCATTTATAATCGAAATCAAACAGTGCTCTGATCAACCGCCGATCCCAGAGCAGGTTGTCGAGCGGGGCCAGCAGTTCGCAGCGTTCCTTCAGATCATTCTGCCGGCTGTTGTGAAATCCACTTTCCGGCTGTTCAGAATGCAGCACACCTTCCAGCAGTTGCCTGTCGGCTGACAGGCAATAAAGTCTGTCTTTGATGCCGTCAACCGTGATCTCAATGATTTTCTCTTCAAAGAGCAGCTGCTGGAATATCTCATTGCGCTCCGCTGCTTTCAGTTCCCAGATGTTCAGCCACGCATCCGAAGCTTTGTTCCACAGCAGCCCGACCGCGCCAATTCTGCGCAGAACACGCCATGATTTGTATGCCTGTTCATCCGGATATGGATCCGGCGCATCTAAAAGATTACGATCGATGCAGTTCTCGGCCAAGTCATAATGCTTCACTGTTCCATTTTTATGGTGCACCGCCAGATCACCACGGAAGTACATCGTTTCCAAAGCGGCCCGGGAAAGCCTGGTGTCGCTCCAGTACCAGTGAACTTTTTCATTATAGTCAATATCCGCGGCTGACAGCGGGCCTCTCTGGCGAATCAGCTGCCTTATGTCCTCACAGATCGCATTTACCTGCTGCAGACTTCTGCTGCCAGTCTGATAGGCTTCGCGGATTCTCCGGAAACAAGGCCAGTCTGTGGTCCTGATGATCGCCAGGTTTTTGTCAAAATAATCGATGAGCGATCGATCTTCGTACAGCAGTGCGTACAGCTGCGCTTTGCGGAAGTTTTCCACCCGCGACTGCAAAACCAGTTCCGCATTTTTGCCGCAGACATCAATCGGGTCAAACTGGATGCAGCCGGCCTGATCCATGAAGTCGAGGATACCCTGCCTGCCGGCAAATTTGTACGGGCCTGCCAGGCCATGCTTCTCCAGCATGAACCTGCGCGCCTGATCTTTGGAGATTTTGATTTCGCCTGTCATCATGACGGCTCGCAGTCTGGATCATCAGCCAGGCTCGCCAGACGGATGTTCTGCCGAACCCAACTGGTCGTGTGCAGATCCTCCTGCAGTGGGTAAGAAAATGACATCAGG